>JAUWBB010000157.1 GCA_030605195.1 Bacteroidota bacterium | reverse complement strand
GTGAAAGGCCAAACCTTTCAGCGCTTTCAATAACCATAACCGTTACGTTGGGAATATCCACACCTACCTCGATAACGGTGGTTGCCACCAAAATATTGGTTCTTCCGGATATGAAATATTGCATGGAGACCTCTTTCTCTTCAGGTTTCATTTTGCCATGTACAATGCTAACGGCATATTTGGGAGGAGGAAAGGAACGGACAATACTTTCATAACCGTCTTCAAGGTCTTTATAGTCCATTTTTTCCGATTCTTTTATCAGCGGGTACACAATATAGATCTGCCGGCCCGCTTCAATTTGCTTCCGCATGAAACCAAATAACCGCAGTCGTTTTGAATCGTAATAATGAACGGTTTTTATTGGTTTCCTGCCAGGCGGAAGTTCATCAATCACCGAAACTTCAAGATCGCCGTAAAGGGTCATTGCCAGGGTCCGTGGTATTGGGGTTGCGGTCATTACCAGTACATGTGGCGGTTGAACATTTTTCTTCCAAAGTTTCGCCCGTTGTGCCACACCGAATTTGTGTTGCTCATCGATAATGACTAACCCAAGGTTTTTGAATTTTACGGTTTCTTCAATCAGGGCATGTGTGCCGATCAATATCTGTAATTCCCCTGAAAGCAACGATTCATGAATAAGATTCCTTTCGGATTGTTTTGTTGAGCCCCTTAGAAGGCCGATATGAATATCAAGTCCTTTCAAAAAACTTTTTATGGCTTCCAAATGCTGGTTTGCCAGGATTTCAGTCGGCGCCATCAGGCATGCCTGGTAGCCGTTATCCAGGGCAATGAGAATGCTCATGAGAGCAACAAGGGTTTTCCCGCTTCCCACATCACCCTGCAGCAAACGGTTCATATGTTTGCCGGAACCGAGGTCTTTTCGTATTTCTTTTAACACCCTTTTTTGGGCATTTGTTAATTCAAAAGGTAAGTTGTTGTGATAAAATGAATTAAAGTTTTTTCCCACCTTTGAAAAAATATTACCCCTGAATTTTTCCTTTCTGAAATTCCTCTGTTTCAAAAGATTTAGCTGAATAAAAAACAATTCCTCGAATTTTAATCTTGTCTGCGCTTTTCTCAACAGTTCCATATTTTGCGGGAAATGAATATTCAATAAAGCTTCCTCAAGCGAAATAAATTTTAGCTGTTCCAGCAAATATTCCGGGAAACTTTCATGAATTTTCCCCTTGATTGACTGCAGGAGATTGTTTTGCAATTTCCGGATAACCCTGGAATTGATATAGCTGTTCTTTAACTTTTCCGTTGTACTGTAAAAAGACTGGAGGGAAGCATTGATGGATGATTCATGATTTATTACATCCTCAATTTCAGGATGAATAAGATTAATCTTATTATTGAATAGACTGGGCTTCCCGAATACAATATATTCCTTACCTGTAGCCAAACTTTCCTGTATCCATTTCACTCCCTTGAACCAAACCAGTTCAATAACACCTGTTTCGTCGGTAAAACCGGCAACGAGTCGTTTTTTATTTCTCGTCCCGATGAATTTGAATTCCAGTATCCTGCCTTTTATCTGTATGTAAGGTAAGGTGGCATGTATTTCATTTACGCGGTAGAATTTTGTACGGTCGATGTATTTATAAGGAAAATAATACAACAGGTCTTCAAGGGTAAAAATGCTTAATTCTTTGTTCAGCAAATCAGCCCTTTTGGGTCCGACTCCGGGCAGGAATTTGATGTCTTGTTTAAAAAACTCTGACATTAGAATACAGCTATAATATTTATTACCGATTGTTAAAAATATTACATTTGCCAAAATAATACCAATTTTCCAGTACAACAATTTGTTTAGAAATTGCTATACCCTTTTAAATACCTGTTTTACAAATTGTTTACCAGACATAAACATGGATTTGGCATTCATTCACCTTTCGTTTACGATTTTATTACCGGTGTTCTCAGGAACAGGGAATATGTTGAAGAATTCAACCCGATTGAAGAATTAAGAAAAGAGTTGCTTCGATCCGGGGAGTCGATTACTTTTTCTGAATTCGGATCAGGATCAAGATCAAGAAGATTACACTCTCCGCGGAGAAAAATTGTTGACATAGTACGATATTCATCCATACCTGGGAAATACGGAAGGCTTTTATACCGGCTTATCCGTTTTTTTAATCCTAACATAATTGTTGAATTAGGAACATCACTTGGTATCAGCACACTTTATCTGGCTAATGCCAACCCATCTTCGGAAGTATATACGATTGAAGGTTGTCCTGAATCAGCCCGGATTGCAGTGGATAACTTCAATAGAATGAACGCGAAAAACATACACCTGAAAATTGGCAGGTTCGATAAGGTTTTTCCCTCTCTTCTCGAGGATCTGCCAGGTGTTGATTTAATATTTTTTCATGGAGATCACCGTGAAGAATCAACGATGCAATATTTCAATGAAGCATTACTTTTTAAACACAATGGCACAATATTTGTTTTTGATGACATTCATTTGTCAAAAGGCATGGAAAAGGCATGGAATAGAATCAAACATAACCATGAAGTAACGGTGACGATTGATCTTTTCAGGTTTGGGTTGGTATTTTTCAGGAAAGAATTGCGAAAGCAGGATTTTATTATCCGGTTTTGAAAATATTGTTAACCGCTTTTCGTTTTTATAGTTTAAATCATTTATCTTCGTAGTTTCAATTCAAAAAAGATAAAATCTCATGGAAAATGTTATCAAAATAAAAAATATTGTAAAGAATTATTATGTTGGTACTGTAGTGGTTCGTGCTCTCCGGTCCATTACAATGGATATTAATAAAAATGAATATGTGGCTATAATGGGGCCATCAGGTTCAGGAAAGTCTACCCTGATGAATCTGATAGGATGCCTGGATACTCCCACCAGTGGCCAGTATATCCTGAATGGAAAGGATGTCAGCAAGTTAGACGATAATTATTTGGCGGAAATCAGGAATAAAGAGATCGGATTTATTTTTCAAACCTTTAATTTACTGCCAAGGTATACAGCACTTGAAAATATTATACTGCCATTGGTTTACGCCGGTATTTCCAAGAGTGAAAGACAAGACCGCGCAAATTATGTTTTGGATAGTGTGGGTTTAGGTGACAGGGTAACCCACAAGCCCAATGAACTTTCGGGTGGTGAACGGCAACGTGTAGCCATAGCAAGAGCCATGGTTAATAAACCGTCCATAATCCTGGCTGATGAGCCTACGGGTAACCTCGATTCAAAAACCTCTCTTGATATTATGAATCTCATGGATGAAATTCACGATCGTGGAAATACGATTATTGTTGTTACACATGAGGAGTTCATAGCAGAACATGCAAGGAGAGTCATTCGGCTGATGGATGGTCAGATCGAGGCTGATTATTTGAATGAAACGGTTGAAAAAATTAAGGTGTAGGTGTTCCTTTGCTTTTTCCGATGAAAATATATACCAAAACGGGGGATAAGGGAGAAACTTCACTGACAGGTGGAACCAGGGTCCCCAAATTTCATGTCCGGATCGATGCATGTGGAACGGTTGACGAATTGATTTCATATATCGGATTAATTCGCGACCAGGAGATAAGAATTGAAACAAAGAAGGTCTTGATCGCGATTCAGGACAGGCTGATGACATGTGTTTCCATTCTGGTAACCGAATGTGAAAATTGTGAGGCCACTGTTCCTGGGTTACATGAAAATGATATCAGGAAACTGGAGGATGAAATAGACCGCATGGAACAAAATCTCACTCCACTGGATTCTTTTATTCTGCCTGGCGGACATCCAATTGTATCGTATTGTCATATAACCAGAAACGTTTGCCGTAGAGCGGAACGAAATTTACTTAAAATAGATGCTGATTTTAAAGGTGCTGAAATGGTTCATAAATACCTGAACCGTCTTTCCGATTACCTGTTTGTACTTGCCAGACACCTCGCCAGAGAGCTTGATGTCGAAGAAATCCGTTGGAAATCAAGAGGTTAAAAATATTCTTCCCGGCACATTTTTTTTTTCAATTAATTTTCTATATTTGCAAAATTTTAGATCTGGAATATCTGTAAATTGTTCATTAAATTTATAGAAAATGTACTGGACACTCGAATTGGCATCCAAGTTGGAAGATGCTCCCTGGCCCGCCTCAAAAGATGAATTAATTGATTTTGCTATACGGTCGGGAGCTCCCTTGGAAGTTATTGAAAATTTGCAGGAAATTGAAGATGAAGGCGAGATCTACGAAAGCATTGAAGATATCTGGCCCGACTATCCGAGTAAGGATGATTTCTTTTTTAATGAAGATGAATATTAAGAAAAGGCCCCTGAGATATCATGGGGCTTTCTTATTTCCACTCGAAAATATCAATCATCGATTTTGGCCTTGATTTTTCCAGCCATTTAAAATCCTTAAACTTCATTTCACTATCCGGGATATCATCCAGAGGATTCAGCGTCCCGCTAGGTTTTGTGCGAAAGTTGATTTTTATTATCTCTTTATCCTTTAAGAAAAGGGTAATATCGCTGCTTTCAACCTGATTAACCCCAATTATTTCATTTTCGTCTTTAGGGAAATATATGGTTTGCCCGTTTTCCTTTACATCAATTTTCTCCAATTCTCCATTTTTAAAATATCCGGTCATATTCTTTCCTTTAATTTAGTTAAACCGGATGGAATCCTCCTGCGAAATAATGAAGGCTGAACGATATAACTCCAGGTAATCAAGTTTGTTTTGTTTGGTATGGATCTCAATATACTCAGAGGTTAACTGGTTTTCATCAGACCACAAGACAGGGTCTCCATAAAGTTGTATAACTGAATCCCGGAAAGAATAGGACATGGAATCGCATTTACCCTGGAAGTTCTTTTTATACATTTTAACTTTAAAGTATGAACTTATGATTTTATGCGTATTGGTTGAATCCAATCCGGATCTCAGCGTATCGGCATGGACAAACAAACTGTCTCCGTTGGTTATCTGAATAAAAAACGCACTATCGGTAATCATGGTTTTTTCCGGCTCCTCATAATACTCGGCATAGTTCCCTTTCAGGATAATCTGCTGAACGGTATCAATAAGTTCAACATTTTTGAATGCTTTGCCAAAACCACGATTCCGGTCATAATACAATGAATCTCCCTTGACCGTTTGTTCCTTGCTGATCAGGTAGGCATTTTGGTTAAACTGTGAAATATCGGTTTTGGTATTATACCAGCCATTTTCACAATAGATATAACTGCTGTCGCTGATTATTTCAGTAGGCCCAAAAAAATATGAAATTTCCGATACGGTATTGTATTTAATTGTATCGGAATATATGGTATAATCAGGATTGATTATTTTAACACTATCCTTGAAAAAAAATATTTTTTGATTCGCGTAGTAATAACCTAACTTACTTTCAATGGTATTTTCCCCGTTATAAATTTTCCCCCCGTTAAAATAAAAACTCAATTCTTCTCCGACATTATAGTCTAAGAATTCAGTAAATAATTCCGTCTCTTTATCAATCATGTGGACATTTCTTCGAATTTCTGCAAGCCTTAAATCTGCTTTGTAGCGTAAAAAGTCACCATACAAGTGTAGTGTATCGCCCTGCCTGATATACACGTTGCTATACCCTTCAACCAGATTTTTATCTTCATACAGATAAGCGCTGTCGCAATAAATGAAAACATCTTCGTGTTGAAGCTCAACATCACCGATAAGGCGTTTCAACTCCGATCCCATACTTTTATTCATCTCCAGACTGTTGGAGTTAAGAATCCTTATTCGCGTTCTTTCCTGGGGGAATCCGGTTTTGACCAAACAGCAAGACAGGAGTATAGACAATAAACTGAAGAGAAATTTTCGCATATTTTACAATACTATAAATCACAGGGAATTTAAGTGGAACAAGCGCCAGTCACGCACCAAAGTATTTCATATTTCATCAATCATATTTCATGTTTCCAAACACCCGGTTATCAAGCAACTAACATATAACTAATAACATATAACATTCTATTTCTTCTCCCAGCCCTCGTTTTTGAAATTACAGGTACTAAATTCGTCGTTAATTCTTATATAGGTGATTTTCTGCTTTTCTTTGATCCATTTCCTGAATATTTCGTCTTGTTTGTATAACTTGGTCATTTCCTGAAGATAAAGATAATCATCTTTAATATTTGCACGGTGTGGCTTGGTTTGTGATTTTATTGTAACAATTTTATAAACTTTATTTCCCGACTCATCTTCGAATTCAAAGGGATCGGGAATCTCACCTATTTTTAAGTTGCGGATTTGATGATACAAATTAGGATCAATCTGGTCAAGTTCGAATTTTGTATCACGTGACTGAGTTTGATCCCATGGTTTTGGATATGGGTTTATCATAATTCCACCGTTTATCCGTGTATTTTCATCATCTGAAAAGATTTTCGCGGCTGTTTCAAAACTGATCGAGTCTGACCGTATCAGGCTGGCTATACTGTCCAGAAAGTGCTTTGCCTGCCGTGCCTCTTCAGGAGACACTTTTGGTTTCACCAGAATATGGCGAACATTAACCTGTTCACCCCTTTTGGCAATGAGTTGAATAATATGAAATCCGAATTCGGTCTCAACAATTTTTGAAACGGTATTTTCCTTCAGTGAAAAAGCTACCGTTGAAAATTCGGGAACGAAGTCGGCTTTGTTACGAAATCCAAGATCGCCACCCCGTCCGGCAGAACCGGGGTCTTCAGAGTATAATATTGCAAGGGTCGAAAAACTTTCTCCATCAAGGATTCGCTTCCTCAGATTGAGCAGTTTTTCACGGACAGCAAATTTGGCTTGTTCGGAGAAAGGAGGATTTTTTACGATCTGGCTGATTTCCACTACCGAATTAACTAAAGGCAGGCTATCCTTTAACAACCGGTTATAATAACTTCTCACCTCAGATGGGGTTGTTTTTATGTCGCCGGTAATTTCCCTTTGCATTTTTGTGGCTAACAAGTTCTCGCGTATAAGATCATGAAAATCTTCCCAAAACACC
>JAUWBB010000197.1 GCA_030605195.1 Bacteroidota bacterium | reverse complement strand
CGAGATGACCGAACGGAAAGAAGCGGAAAAATCCTTAAAAAATTCAGAAGAAAGATTAAGAGATCTGGCGCGATATTTGCAATCCGTCAGGGAACAGGAAAGAACAAATATCGCCCGGGAAATGCACGATGAGCTTGGCCAGCTAACAACTGCCCTGAAAATGGATATTGTATGGATGAAAAATCAAATATCAGAAGAACCCCTGGTTGAAAAATTACAAGCTATGTCAGATATTACAGATATCACAATTAAAACAATCAAGAGGATGTCTTCAGATATCAGGCCCGGAATACTGGATGATCTTGGACTTCTGCCTGCTTTAGAATGGTACTTAAACGAATATCAGAAAAGGACAGGGATTCAATGCAGCCTTGACATTACACCGCGGAATATAGATTTAGATCCGGAAAGAACAACAGCAGTTTACAGAATTTTGCAGGAAACCTTTACAAATATTGCACGTCATGCCAGGGCTTCCAGAGTTACAGCGAATCTTAAAAAAGAAAGGAATATTCTGACACTCAGGATTTCAGATGACGGGGTCGGTATTACACCTGAACAAATCTCAAACTCAAGATCATATGGGCTCCTCGGAATACAGGAACGAGCATTAGCGTTTGGAGGAAATGTGAAGATTTCCGGAAAGAAAGATAAGGGAACAACCATGTTTGCTACAATACCACTTGGTTGAAGGGGAGAATTGAAGTATTAACGATGATTGATGAAGTGGAGAGGAGAGGGAGAGACCTGCCAGCGTCCGAAGGACCTGCCTGCCCGCCGTAGTATGCGAAGGCGGGGCAGAGTCTGTGAAGGCGAAGGGGCGATATGTAGAGCCGAATTGTATTCGGCTGGAAAAGACCTGCCAGCGTCTGTGAGTTGATGAAATGTTTTCGTACCTCAAATTTCACCCCGTAGGATAAATCAATAAATCAAACGGGGTAAACGGGGCAGGCCGAAAACCCGGAACCATAAACCGAAAACCATCTTGTAGTCCAAATACCTACAACCAGATTCCCGGATTCCTTACAAAAAAATTCATCAATTCCCTATATAATCTTTATCAATAACCTTACATCTGATCAGAACACAAATCTCTAAATTTGATCATTCGAATTTCATTAATTCAAATACATTAGAGTTTTGTTAATGGAAACAGCGATTAGTGAATAAATTATAGAGTACATGATACAAAATCTGTAAGACATGAAAATAGTTATTGTTGATGACTCGAAAATGCTACGACAGAGAATAATTGAAATGCTCTCCGATATTCCCGAAGTTGAAATCGCGGGTGAAGCTGAAAATGCAAATGAGGCAATAAAGATTATCGAATTGGTAAAACCGGATATTCTCATCCTCGATATCAGAATGCCTGGCGGGAGTGGATTAGAGGTGCTTAAAAGTATTCAACAAAAAAAGTTGTCAATGATTAATATCCTTTTTACAAATTACCCATTGGATCAATATAAAAAAAAGTGCTTTGAACTCGGTGTGGATTACTTTTTTGATAAGTCAACCGAATTTGAAGCAGTAAAGAAGGTTATTGAGGATTTAGCGAATAGTGAAAAGTGAATAGTTAAAAAGGGAGAAGGGGAAAGCGGCAGTAACAGTTATAGGAGGATGTAGAGCCGAATTGTATTTGACTGGATGATCCGGTACAAATTCAACTTCTTCAGGGATAAAAATATTTATAATGAACTTGAAAAGCATGTTCTTCCCGAATTGATTAACTCCCGCCACAAAACCGGGAAACACATAAGGATTTGGAGTGCAGGCTGTTCGTAAGGCGAAGAGCCGTATTCAATTGCCATTTTGCTCCATAAATTGATTTACACTTTCTTAGCAAACTTTACGCGGTTCCTTCATTCGTCAGGACAGGCTTTGCGTCCTTAGCGGGTTAAGAAAATTACTTTCTATACAATCATAAGCAAATTAACGCGAAGCAAATATTAATTTAATGAACATACCTAAAAATGGATAAAGCTGAAGATAAACTAATTGTTATTGCCGAAGACAGCGTAGCGCAGGCCGAACAACTAAAATACATCCTTCAGAAGGAGGGATACCGGGTTTTACATGGACTGAACGGTAAAGAGGCTTTTAAAATAATCAAACGTGAAAAACCGTTATTGATCATTTCGGATATAATAATGCCTGAAATGGATGGCTATGAACTGTGCGAACTGGTAAAAACGGATGAAGAGTTAAAAGAAATTCCGGTTATCCTTTTAACGGCCCTTACTGATCCAATCGATATTATTAATGGTCTCGAATCGGGGGCCGATAATTTTATTACTAAGCCTTATGAGGAAAGACATCTGTTATCAAGAATTCAAAATATCATTACAAATCTTGAATTCAGAAAGAAACAGTTCTCTGAAATGGGTATTGATGTATTTTTTAATTGTAAAAATTATCATATTAATTCAAACAAGCTCCAGATATTAGACCTTCTGTTAACAACTTATGAGAATTCAATCCAGAAAAATATTGAGTTGGGAAAGGCAAATAAAGAACTTGTAGCTACACAAAAGGAACTTGAATATCTGAATAAGAATCTGGAAAAGGAAGTTGAAGAACGTAGTAAAAAGATAACCCGGTTGAATTCTTTGCTGAAGGCTATTCGTGATATTAATCAGATGATCGTCAAAGAGAAAAATCCTAATAGATTACTTCAAAATGCCTGTATGAATCTCGTGAAAGTACGCAATTACAAGCATGCATGGATCATGAAACTGGATGAGAAAGGTAAAGTAGCATTCGCAGTTCGTGATGGTCTAAGCAACGAATTTCAAACCCTGGAAAAGGATCTTAAAAAAGGCAGATGGCCGGTTTGTTGTCAAAAAGCCATGAAACAATCAGAGATCGTAAAAACGAAGAACCAAAAGAAAGAATGCAAAGGTTGTCCATTGGTTAAAAACAGGAGTGGAATGAGATGTCTGACCGTTCAGTTAGAATATAGTGGCAGAATTTATGGCATTTTGGTAATTAACCTGACGTCTGAGTCCTTAACCAACGAAGAAGAACATAACCTATTATATGAAGTTACAGGGTATCTTGGTTTTGCACTCTACGACATTGAGCTGGCAGAAGAACACGGAAAAGCAAATATTGAATTACAAAAACGAACCCACGATCTGAATCAACGGGTAAAAGAACTAAATTGTCTTTATGGGATCGATGAAATAAGTACTTTGCCCGGCATCACATTAACGGAAATATTTAATGAAACGATACGGTTAATACAAACAAGCTGGCAATATCCTGAAATCACGGCAGTAAAGATCACGTTTGAAGGAAAGTACTACCAGTCGGATAATTTCAGGAAGACAAAATGGTTGCTTCAAACCGATCTGATCATAAATAAGAAAAAAGCTGGATCGATTGAGGTTTATTACCTGGAGAAAAAACCGGATGTATTTGGCGGATCTTTCCTGGAAGAAGAAATGCACCTCCTCCAAAGAATTGTTAAACAGTCAGGTAAGTTTATTGTACGACTGAGAGAAGAAAAGGGACTCGTTTTAGCGAAAGAAAGAGCTGAAAAAGCCGATAAACTTAAATCGTTATTCCTGATGAATATGTCGCATGAAATCAGGACACCCATGAACGCAATTATTGGATTTTCTGATTTACTATCTAATCCTGATTTAACAAGCGAAAAAAAAATCAAATTTATTCAGGTGATTCAGGAAAGTGGCGGCCGGTTGCTTCATCTGATCGATGATATTCTTGATATCTCGAAAATAGAATCAGGGTTACTAACAATTTCTAAAGTCAAGTGCTCTGTACTTAAACTACTTAGTGAACAGGTTATGACTTTTAACGACCTGAAAATAAAGATGGAGAAAGAAAAAGTCGAAATCCGATTAGACAAGAATGCCACCAGACAAGACTACACGTTAATAACTGATCCTTTCAGGTTAAAACAGATACTAACCAATCTTATTGATAATGCCCTGAAATATACCGAATCGGGTTTTATAGAAATAGGTTATTCAATTCTGTCTGCTAAACAACCGGAGAAAAAGGGAAAAACTGGTGAGGCTCTCTCCTTTATCAGGTTTTATGTCAAAGATACCGGTATAGGGATACTGGAAGATCATATTGATTACATTTTTGACCGGTTCATAAAAGTGGAGGGTAAAACAAAACTATATGGCGGGGCAGGGCTTGGTCTGACGATTACAAAAAGCCTGGTAAACATGATGAGTGGAGAGATATGGGTTGAATCTGTTATTAACCAGGGCTCAACATTTTATTTTACATTACCTTTTGAGGCTTCTGATAAGGAAATTAAAGATATTGGCCTGAAGGATAAGATTCCTGACAAATTTGAATGGACAGATAAAGTGATCCTTATTGTCGAGGATGAAGAAAGCAACTATAGCTTGCTTGAACACATATTGAAAAAAACGAAGGTACTGTTATTATTGGCAAAAAACGGAAAGGAAGCAGTTGATATGTGCCGGTCAAATAAAAACATAAATCTAGTTCTTATGGATATTAAAATGCCGGAGATGGATGGATATACTGCAACAACGTCAATCAAAAAATTCAGGAAAAATCTGCCTGTTATAGCAATAACCGCTTATGAAGAGGAGAGAGAGAAAGAGGAAAGCAGCAAAGCGGGGTGTGATGATTATATGGCGAAGCCAATAAAAATTGACAAACTTTTGCCATTAATTGATAAGTATATTGAAGCAGGAGGGAAGAAGGATGAAAGAATGGAATGATTGAATGATGGATGAGTGGGTGATAAGGAAAAAGGCAAAAGGAAAAAGGCAAAAGGAAAAAGGCAAAAGGAAAAAGGCAAAAGATAAAAGTGAAAGGTGCGGATGTAGAGGCGAATTGTATTCGGCTGAAAAAAGACATGCCAGGGTTTGCCCGCCTGTACGATAAACCAGAAACCAGTATATAAAATTAAAATTATTCAACCATGAGTAAAAACAAAGACCATAACAACTTGATATTAATTGCTGAAGACAGCCTGACGCAGGCTGAAAATCTAAAGTTTATACTTGAAAATAACGGGTATAAAGTTGCACATGGCATAAATGGTCAGGAAACACTAAAACTGTTGAAGAAACATAAGCCCTTGTTGATTATTTCTGATATACTTATGCCTGTTATGGATGGATATGAGTTGTGCAGGCATGTAAAGGCTGATGAAAATCTGAAACAGGTACCCGTTATCCTTTTAACCTCCTTTACAGATGCAGAAGACGTATTAAAAGGGCTGGAATGCGGAGCCGACAGCTATGTAATGAAACCATTTAATGAGCAGTATCTTCTAACACGCATAGAAACCATACTCACCAATTGGCCTTCCGCACGGGATCAAAAAGTGAAACAACAGGAGAGTATCGATATATTATTTTCAGAAAAAAAATACCTTATTAGCACAACACGTTTCCATTTCCTTAATATGTTGCTCTCCACTTATGAGGGAGTTGTCCAAAAAACACAAAAACTCACGGAAACTCAGGCCGCTCTTAGTATTCTGCGTGCCTCACTTGAAAAGAAAGTTGAAGAAAAAACAAAAGATCTTTTATTAAAGATCAGGGAACGGGAACAAATTGAAACTGCCATCAGGGCATCTGAAAAAAAATACCGTAGCCTGATTGAAAATGCACTTATTGGCGTCTTCAGCGCGACCTTTAATGGTCGCCTGCTTTTTGTGAATGAGGCTCTCTCCACCTTGCTTGAATATGATTCTGTTGACGAATTGACGTCATGTACGTTTACATCCTTATTTAAAACACAAGGTGAATATAAAGCTTTCATCAAGTCATTGCAGAAAAACCGCCAGGTGCGGAATTTCGAGATTGAGTTGGCTTCAAATTCAGGTAAGAGCAAATGGGTAATCGTTAATGCCCTTCTGAAAGGAGAAATTTTATCGGGAATGATATTGGATATCACTGAAAGAAAGAAAACCGAAGAAAAGGAAAAGAAATACCAAAAAGAGTTAAGGGTTGCAAAAGAAAAGGCAGAAGAATCAGACAGGCTGAAATCCACTTTCCTCTCCAATATGTCCCTTGAGATCCGGACACCGATGAATGCCATCATAGGATTTTCCAGTTTGCTCTCCGATTCTGATATGTCAGTCGAAAACAAGACAGATTTTGTCAACCGGATTTCCGAAAGTTGTTACATTCTTTTAAACCTGATTAAGAATATTCTGGATATTGCTAAGTTGGAAGCCGACAAATTAAATATCTACGAAAAGAAATGTTCACTGAACCTGTTATTAGCAAATATTTATTCAACTTTTTCTAAAGAGAAAAGG
>JAUWBB010000028.1 GCA_030605195.1 Bacteroidota bacterium | reverse complement strand
GTTTACCCTACTGCATTTAACCGCCAATCGGCGGAACAACAATGAATAACCACCGGACGCTACCGGTGGTAAAAAAAGATGAAAACACACAACCCTAAAAGCCTGCCAGGGTCTGCGGGTTGGTGAGTGCAAACTTAAATCAACCACCTCCCCCTCCCTTCGGTCGGGTAGTTAGTTAGAAGCCTGACAATTTTTTTAATCTCTTCAAGGTTCAAAGGAGAAAACATAATTTTCTATATGCCAATATGGCACATTCTTTTAAATTTTTAGCGTTATGCAGTTGACCTATTCAGAAAATAATGTGGAAAAATAAATAAGAACGAATAACTACTTAATGACCATCGAATGACACGAAGGCGCAGCCTGAGTACAATGACTACTTAATGATGCTAGTGAACGTTTGAGCGAACTTGAGAGCGAAAACCTCATGCCTGTCCGTTTTTTCGGGGAGCGGGATTGTGCGCCTGCATGTGGGTAGAGAATAACATAGCGAGCAAATGTCCGTTTTCGTGCAAAATTTGTTACGAAACCGTACATTTTCCCCATGAAGGAATAAAAAGAATTAACTATTAGTTTACTGAGGGTAAATATGATATGCAAGTTGGCATGAATTATGTTGATTGTATTCCTGAAATAGTAATACTTATATAACTTTTGAGATATAAATTTTGTGAGTAATTTTGTAATACGAAGCTCTTGGAGACAGGTAAAACCCGGATTAAAAGCAAATATGAAAGATCGCTTAATAAATATAAAACCCTTTTTATCATTTTTCATTTTTTTTATTCTGATTAAAATCAGCTTATTTGATTTTTCAGAATCACTTTACGCTCAGGTTCAATGGAAAAACATGTCTTTTGTTAATCCCAGGGAAAAAACCGTTTCTTTTCCTTTCAAGTTTATTAATAATTTAGTTATCATTCCGGTTATTATTAACGATTCCGATACCCTTCATTTTATCCTCGATACCGGTTTAAGCACAACCATAATGACTGAACTATCCATGGGTGATACATTATCATTGATATACAGCAGGCAAGTAAAACTTAAGGGTCTGGGTGAAGGAGAACCTGTTGATGCCATTCATTCTTATGGCAACAATTTTTACATTTCCGGTATCAGAGGCGCCAACCAGGATCTTTTAATCCTTTTACAGAACGTGTTTAACCTTTCCTCCATATTTGGCACCAGGATTCATGGACTAATGGGGTATAATATATTCAGTAATTTCATTGTAGAAATTGACTACCAAAACAAAATCATCTTTTTCCATAATCCGGAATATTATAAACCCAGAAGAAAAAGAAAAAGAACCATTACACTGCCGCTAACTATACATAATACAAAGCCATATTTAGTTGGAACAATTATTCTGGCAGATAATACGGAAGTTCCTGTAAAATTGCTTTTGGATACGGGCGCCAGTCATGCTCTTTGGCTTGATCAAAAGTCACATCCAGGATTAAAATTTCCGGAAAAAGTTGTTGATTCTTACCTGGGAAAAGGTTTGAGTGGAGATATTTACGGTAAACTGGGTAAAATCCATGGGTTTCGTTTAGGAGTATCCCTTTTTAGTTCACCTATAGTTGCATTTCCCGATTCTGCTTCAGTGGGTAATTCATCGGGACTCGATGACAGAAACGGGAGTTTAGGATCAGAAATACTGAGGCGATTTCGTGTAATTATTGATTATCCTAACAAAATAATTACGCTTACTCCCAATAACAATTTCAAAAGCCCTTTTAAACTGAACCGGAGTGGTATCGATCTGGAAGCCCCTATCCCCGAACTTCCTTATTACATTATCTCAAACATAAGGAAAGAATCCCCGGCTGACAGGGCAGGATTGAAAAAAGGAGACGAGTTACAATACGTCAACAATAAAAACGTCAGGCTACTTACAATTAATGATATTTATAATATCTTTCAAAATAAAGCTGGTAAAAAGATAAAGTTAACCGTTACCCGTGGTGGATTTTCATTAAAAGTAATTCTGTACCTTGAAGAATTTATTTAGTTTTCGTTAAATTATTATTAATTACGCGTAGACTGATTGGTTATCTTAAATTTTATTATCTTCAACAGTTTTAAGAAACTTGTAACTAATCAGTGTGTTAGTATAAAAAAGTTATAAGTTATAAGTTATAAGTTATAAGTTATAGGTTATAGGTTAAATGTTATATGTCGAAGCGAAGCGGAGATCCCGATAATAAGGTACGAATGTATCGGGCTTAATTGTTAGTGGTGCCGGGTAATAGATGTTACGAAAATTAGTCCCACTGTGACATTAATTTTCTTCCGAATAGAATAAATTTATTCCTGGTAAATTAATTCAATAACTATGAGTGAACAGATTTTGAAGGCTTTGATGCAATTATTTGCCATAATTGCCAGACCTGCAAGCAGTAAAGAAGACAGGAGAATTGTTGTTGAATCCCTCCTGAAAAAACAATTGAACCAAGAACTTGTTGAGGAATATTTAAAGATCTTCGATGATTTCTATAAAATGCACCAGGAAAAACAAAAGGAAAAAGATAAAAGGCAAAGAAGAATATCTTCCAGTTCTGTCAGGGTTTTAAAGATTTGCACAGAAATCAATGAAGAGCTTATTCAGACACAAAAAATCATTGTTTTATTCCAGCTATTGGAATTTTCAAAATCAGGAGAAGGTGAAATAACAGACCAGGAATTGGAATTTGTTAAAACCGTTTCAGACACCTTTAATATACCTGAAGAGGAATACGATCTGATTAACTCTTTTGTATTGAATTCGTTTGACAAGATACCGGAATCGTCCAAAATGTTAATCATCAATAATGCTAAAGATCATTCAATACCCGAAACAAAATATTTCTTAAAAAAAACACTCGAAGGCAATATATGGATTTTTTATGTTACCTCTGCCAACATGTACTTATTGCGATATATTGGTGACAGTGAAATTTACATGAACAGTCAACTTTTACAGCAGAATAAAGTATATGTATTAAACACAGGTGCTTCCATCAGGGATCCAAAGGCCAAACCCATTTACTATAGTGATATTGTCAGCAAATTCTGGGCTGAAGAATTAAAGGAATCAAGAATTGTTTACGAGGTAAAGAATCTTGAATATAAATTCAAAGGAGGGGAAATCGGACTACATGATATAAATTTTGAAGAAGAATCGGGAAGGTTAATCGGCATAATGGGAGCCAGTGGAGCAGGAAAATCCACTCTGCTTAATGTATTAAATGGAACATACGTGCCATCGAGTGGAGAAGTTTTAATAAATGGTGTTAATATTCATACGGAAAAAGAAAAGATTGAAGGAATTATCGGACATGTATCACAGGATGATCTTCTGATTGAAGAATTAACTGTATTCCAAAATCTATATTTCAACGCCAAACTTTGTTTTGATAATTATACCGAAAAGGAATTAGTTGATACTGTCAATAAAACGCTGAAAAACCTTGGATTGTTTGAAATTAAGGGCATGAAAGTTGGCAGTCCCTTGAATAAAAAAATTAGCGGTGGACAAAGAAAAAGGCTGAATATTGCCCTGGAGCTAATCAGGGAACCGCCTGTTTTATTCCTGGATGAACCTACTTCCGGTTTGTCATCACGAGATTCGGAAAACATACTTGATCTTTTAAAAGAACTGGCTTTGAAAGGAAAGCTGGTTTTTGTTGTAATACACCAGCCTGCCTCAGACATATTCAAAATGTTCGATAAGCTCATAATACTCGATACAGGAGGATGGTTAATTTATAACGGTGATCCGGTTGAATCGATCATTTATTTCAAATCAAGAATTCAACATGCTAATTGGAACGAGAGCGAGTGTCATAATTGTGGTAATGTGACTCCGGAACAGATATTTAACATTGTTGAATCAAATGTACTTGATGAATTCGGAAAAATTACCAATACCAGAAAGATATCACCTAAAGAATGGAACGTCAATTACCTTAATCGTTCCTTGAAAGACCAAACAAAGCTGGAATCGACCAATGAAATACCGGAAATTGCATTTAAGATCCCTTATAAAATAAAACAGTGTCTGATTTTTGCCAGAAGGAATATTCTTTCGAAACTTGCTGATATCCAGTACCTTGCTTTTAACTTTTTTGAACCGCCGGTTTTAGCTTTCGGTCTGGCTATTCTGATAAAATATTTCAATGTAAATAATGAAGTGGGGTACAATCTTTACGAAAACGAAAATTTACCGATATATATGTTCATGTCTGTTTTAGTAGCTATATTTTTTGGGCTATCGGTTAGTGCTGAAGAAATAATAAAGGACCGGAAGTTATTAAAGAGGGAAGCATTTCTGAACCTAAGCTGGTCAAGCTATCTGATTTCCAAAGTAGCTGTATTATTTATTGTTTCTGCCATTCAGGCGTTTGCCTTTGTGATAGTAGGAAATACTATCATGGAAATTAAAGGGATGTACTGGCAATACTGGCTGGTTATGTTTAGTTGTTGGGCTATGTCAAACATGATGGGACTGGTGATCTCGGATAGTTTCAAAACGGTTGTAACTATCTATATACTTATTCCCTTTTTGGTAATTCCTCAAATTATATTGAGCGGGGTTATGGTAAAATTTGAGAAACTGAATCCCTCGCTTTCATCACCCAACAAAATACCATGGTATGGAGAATTTATTACTGCAAGGTGGGGCTACGAAGCTCTTGCAGTATACCATTTTATGAATAATAAATTCGAAAAGCAATTTTATGGTTTGGATAAGGCAATCAGTACGGCCGATTTTAAAAAAATTTACTGGTATCCGGAAATGAAAAACAGACTTGAAGCTGTTGAAAGGAATTACCAGGATCCGGATAAAAAAGAAAAAATCATTAATGATCTGGAAGTTCTCAGAAATGAAATAAAAAAAGAATTAAATGACAATACTGTTTTAAAGTTTGACTTAGCGGACAATCTTTATTATGAAAAGCTTACACCGGAACTGATCGTTCAGACCAAAAAATATATTGAGAGATTGAAGATATACTATACCAAGGTAAGAAATATTGCAAACAGTAAAAAAGACTCAATTATCACTTATCTTGATAATGCAAACCGGGAAGAATACCGTAAAATGAGAAGGGATTATTTAAACGAAACGCTTGAGGAGTTTGTTAAAAACTCAAATGAAAGTCAAAAAATCATGGAATACAAGGGCGAACTTGTTCGAAAATTTGATCCGATCTTTTTTGATCCTCAAAGCAAATTTATTATAGCACACTTTTATGCACCTCAAAAACAACTTTTTGGAAAATATTATGATACGCTTTGGGTAAATATTTTGGCCATATGGTTGAATACAATTCTTTTGTATGGTGCTTTAAATTACAGGCTATTAAAGAAATTTCTCGATTCATTCGAACAAATTGGCAGTAAGTTTGCTAAATCGGAAGAATAAAAAGCTCATTCGGCAATTTCAATCATTTTAAATGGAATCCGGATTATGGATTCATAGTCTTCTCCTGCTTCAAGCATATCTTCATCATCCTCTTCATAATACCAGTTAACTACAACATCATGCTTGGCTTTATGGATAGCTTCAAGCTTCTTGAAAACATCAAGAATACACTTGGATGAACTTGTATTAAAATATTCAAGTTGGATATTGACTTTTGTCAATGGTAAAGGATCCTTTTTATACTCTTCAAGCCAATCCACTAAGGGTTTGTAAAATTCGATAGAGTTTTCAGGGATGGATCTACCCTTAATTTCAACGATACCTTCGCTAGCATCGAATTTTACGGTTGGAGTTTTCGGACTTCCTTCAATTGAAATATGTTCCATATTTAAATATTTAAATGTTTTATAAACTATTATTTTGGTTCCGATATAAAGATGTCTAAAGTATAAAAATAAAACTCGTTATTAAAACTCTGAAACATATAATTTAGTTTATTTCCTGTTTTTCTGGCAATATCAACCAATCCTAATCCCCCACCACCTTTAGCAGATAACTTTTGGTGGTTAAGAATAAACTTGTACATATCTTTTAGCTCTTCCTTTGATAAAGAATTGATCTTATCAATTTTATCTTTCAAATATTTAATTTTTTCAGATCTGATAAAATTTCCGGTTGAAATTCTGTATGCTGAATTCTCTTTTGAAATAATCAAAATACCAAATTTTATATCATACTCATCCTTAAATTTATCGGGTAATTCATCAATATGATGATATAAATTCTGAAGACTTTCTACCAAAACATTATAAACTTTCTTTTGTATTTTAGATTCTTCATTAAAATCCTTTAATTTTGCCTCAACCGTATCCAATACATTATTAATAAAATCAGTTGTAATACTCCCTTTATACGCAAGAAGTACATTATCGCCAGTTAATGCAGTATAATAATCATCTATGTTAAAGCCCATCTGAAGCTTCTATTTTTTCCTTAGTCGTTGAAATGACCAACAAATTAAGGGTTTATCACAAACAAATATATAAAAAATATCTATTGAAACCCACTTGAATTATTTTTTCAATTACAAAAAAAACAAAAAACCATTTATAAAACAAAAAATGATCGTTAAACCATCAGAAATACTTTTGTAGTTGAAGCTTTTTTTAACCAGAATAACAGATATACTAACACTATCTGGGAAAAAAGACATCCATAATTTTTATAGCGTTCTGCAACCTGTTTGTATTTTTCCCGGTGATTATCCTGTACGAAAAACCATAAGCTTCCAGTTCTTGTTTATGATGGGCAAGTTGTTGGGCAAGTGTTGTTTTCCCTGTTGATTCATGACCTGTAATAACAACCTTCCTAATACCTACTTTTCCGGGATTTGCAGGTCTTTTTTCCATTCGAAATAACCTTTGATCGCCATCATTGTATAAATGAAAAATAAGATCATTGTCGGATATAATCCCTTATAAAAATACATTCCCATGGATAAGCTGTCAATCACAATCCAAACAATCCAATGTTCAATGATTTTTTTTGCCAGCATCCATGTGGCCACAACACTGGCAGCCGTAGTAAAAGCATCCAAATATAATAGTTCTGCAGGAGCTATGTCAAACCACTCCGGGAGTTTATGAAGTGTAAAAACAAGAACCCAATAAATAATAAAAGTTAACAGGATCAATTTAAATATCAGCCATTTCGATAGCCTTGATACTTTTAGTGAATCCTTTTTCCCTGTTTCTCCGCTATACTGCCAATGGTACCAGCCATAAATACTTATTACAACGTAATAAACATTAAGTCCCATATCAGCGTAAAGGCTATCATAGAAAAAAACATAAACAAATAACGCTGATGTTACTAAACCCAGCGGCCACAGCCATATATTCTGCCTGATTGAAAAAAACAAATACAATAATCCTGCAATAGCTGCTAAAATTTCAATACAATGCTCGAAAAGCCATTGAAAGATTACATGTGACATGTTAAAAGAGACTTATGTGTAGGAATTTTCCTAAAGGGATCACTTTGTTTCACCCTGCAAAGCTATATTCTCTACCGTTCAGTCAATAGTTTATGAAATAAATTATTATTCTGTAAAATGTTTACGGCTTTATGAAAACCTATATCATACGTATTTCTGATTTCATAAAATTCGCTCGTATCCCAAATATCTCTTGCTATCAGGGCTTTAATAACAAGTTTGATTTCATTAACAGATTTTGCGAACTCTTTTTCATTCTTTTCCAAACCTTCATTCTGTGCATTAACTATAAGATCTTCAAGCATATTATCATTCACTGAAAATAACTTTTTGAACTCATCAAATGTTTGGAACCTGGTTTTTATTTCTGACCTGCTCCGGTCAACATAATCAAGTACAAAACTCGTCATAATCCCTTTGCTTACAAGGTTTCGGTAATAATCAGAATATGAAGTTGTATCGAGAGGGACAAAAAGGTCTGGCATAATTCCACCTCCGCCAAATACTACCCGGTTATTCACTAAAGTTTGGTATTTAAGTGAGCCAGGGAATTTAATGCTATCGGCAGTAAAAAATTCACCTGTGTTATATCTTTTTGTAATATCTTTTGAGTACGATTCAAAACCATCATTATATGGCTTTTGGATCAACCGGCCGGTTGGAGTATAATACCTGGCAATTGTAAGCCTGATCATTGAACTGTCAATAAGATAAAAGGGACGCTGAACCAAACCTTTTCCAAAAGATCTTCGCCCGATAATAACTCCCCTGTCCCAATCCTGTATAGCTCCGGCAACAATTTCGCTTGCCGAGGCGGAGCCTTCATCAATTAAAACAACAATTTTACCATCCCTTAGCTCATCTCCTGATTTTGTAAAATATTTCCTTTTGGGTGTATGTATACCTTCCATGTATACAATCAGTTTGTTTTCAGGTAAAAAATGGTCCACTAACCGGGTTGCGACCTCAAGGTAACCTCCTCCATTACCACGTAAGTCAAGGATCAAATCTTTCATTTTTTGATTTTTCAGACGTTTAATCGCTTGATTAAACTCACTCATTGTTTCTAATGAAAAACGATTAAGTTTTATGTACCCGATTTTATCTTTAACCATATAGGCTGCATCAAGACTGTGCAAAGGTATTTTGTCCCTGGTTATGGTGAATTCCAATAAATCTTTTACCCCTCTTCTTTTTATACTAACCTTTACCTTTGTGCCTTTTTTTCCAAGTAATCGCTGCCTTACTTTAGTTGTGGTCATGCCGATCCCTGCTATATTCTCACCTTCAATCCAAATTATCCGGTCTCCGGGTAAAAGACCTACTTTTTCTGATGGTCCTCCAGGCATGGGAGAAATGACAATAATGGTATCAAATAAAATATTAAATTGGATGCCAATTCCCTCAAAATTTCCCTGAAGCGGTTCATTCAACTCTTTAACATCCTTTTTGGAAACATAAACAGAATGCGGATCGAGGTTTTTAAGCATTTGAACAATAACATCTTTCACCAATTGCTTATTATCAACAGTGTCGACATAATAAGAGTTAACCAAGTCCAATACTTTCCCAAACTTCAACGATTCTTCCGTAAAAAACTGGGCATTCAATGGAAGCATTGAAAGGGAAATAATCATGATACCAAGTAGTATACCCGGTATAAAATTTTTCTTCATAATCTTGCTTTTAATTAGTGTCTGTCCATAAAGTAATTGTTTTAAGCAACGTGACAGGCTCAAATAATTGATCATCAAAGATAGGAAAGATAAGCTAAATAGAAGAATATAGCTTGGTAAGATTTACCTATTCCCACTCTATTGTAGCTGGTGGTTTAGAACTGATATCATAAACGACCCTGTTAATTCCTTTAACTTTATTAATGATTTCACCTGACACCCGGCTATATTGTGAACCAAAATCTAAAATAAAGATCTTATCCAAAACATTCAGAGTTCTTATATTGATAATAATACTATCAGGATGATTAGAGTCTAATTAATTGTGCCCAAAGATTAAGTATTCTTCCTGATTTTCGGACATCAAGTATTTGAACATACCTCTATCAGTGTCCATCATTCAATTGAAAAGGTCAGTCCTTCCTCTCCAATAAATGTATTTTTAAAAACCTTTCTTGCTTCATTAAGAAGTATATCAAGGTTTTTATATCGAGGAGAAAAATGTCCCAAAACAAGTTTCCCAACTTTAGCTTCACTCGCTAACAACGCGGCTTCATAACTTGTGGAATGATAAGTTTCTTTTGCCCGGTCAGCTAAATCGTGGGTATATGTGGCTTCATGGTATAACAGATCGACATTATTTATCTTGGTAATGATCCCTTTATGGTAACATGTATCGGCACAATACGCAAAGGACCTGGGTTTTGGCGGATCCAAAGTTAATTCCATATTGGAAATAATCTGACCTGCAGAAGTTTTAAAATCAGCTCCTTCTTTTATCCTGATAATTTCCTTTACCGGAATCCTGTATTTTTCAATTGCTTCTTTCCTGATATTTTTCAATTTCGGTTTTTCCTTAAAAAGAAATCCGCATGTGGCAATTCTATGCTTCATAGGTATGGTTTCCACCCATAAATTCTCATCTTCATAAATTCTCTCGGATATGGAACAATCCAAAGCATGAAATGCCAATTTATAAGGTAAAAAAATGTTAAAAGCTAATACGTTATCGTTAATAATTCTCTCTAAATCAGGAGATGCATAGATATGCAGATCGGCTTTTCTGTTCAGTATCCCATAGGACGATAACAATCCAAATAATCCGAAAGTGTGGTCACCATGGAGGTGACTAATAAAGATATGATTTATTTTCCCGAGTTTTATTTTGTGCCTCCTGAGTTGCATTTGGGTACCTTCCCCGCAATCGATCAAAAAAAAACGCTCATGCACATTCAGTACATGAGCTGAGGTATATCTTGTTGAAGTAGGTATAGCGGAACTATTACCCAGTATAGTTAAAGAAAAAGTCACCTTAACTAATCCGTTTCTTCAGTAATTAACCCAACAGCTTCATCAACAGTTTCAGCAATATTAAGAACGGTATCTAATTGTGATATAGTAATCAACCGTTCTACCGCCTCATTCAAACCTACAAGGACAAATGTTCCATTCGCGTTTTTACAAAGCCGATTGGCAACCAGTATAGCACTTAAACCGGACGAATCACAATAGTGACATTTAGCTAAATCAAGCAGGATGTTTTTCTCACCGTTTCCAGAAATCAAAACCAACTCAGATTTAAGGTTTGGTGCGATATGTGTATCTAATTTTTCCTCCAAAACTTGAATTAATGTATAATTTTCCTTTTTTTCGATATTAAATTCCATAATGAAAGAAATTTTAAAATATAAATATAATTATTTTTTCTTTTTTTCGGTTGATTTATTTTCTTTTTCTTCCATTTCAGATTTCAAGGCAGCTAATTCGGTGATATCTCCCAGTGTAGTTTTCTCCATACTACTCTTGATTTTTCTGGGTGCTTTTTTTGTTGGTTGGGCACCAGCCTTTTTAGTGGATTTATCCCTGGATTTCTTCGGTTCTTCCCATACCCGTGCATGGGAAAGAACAATTCGCTTTGCCGATTTTGAAAATTCGATTATCATAAATTCAAGCTTCTCATCAATCTTGGCTGAAGTACCATCTTTTTTTATTAAGTGTTTCGACGTAACAAATCCTTCAACTCCATATGGTAATGCAACCAAAGCACCCTTTTCAAAAACATCGATAATTGTTCCCTCATGGATAGAATCAATAGTGAATATGGTTTCAAATACTTCCCATGGATTCTCTTCGAGTTGTTTATGTCCAAGACTAAGTCTTCTGTTTTCTTTATCCATCTCTAAAACAACTACTTCTATCTCTGCACTGATGGAAGTAAACTCAGCCGGATGCTTGATTTTCTTTGTCCATGAAAGATCTGAAATATGTATTAACCCGTCTATACCCTCCTCAATCTCAACAAAAACACCAAAATTAGTAAAGTTTCTTACCTTGGCAGTATGTTTCGAGTCTATTGCATATTTCTCATCGATTTTATCCCATGGGTCTGGTTTCAACTGTTTAATGCCTAATGACATTTTTCTTTCTTCCCGGTCAAGGGTCAGTATGTGTGCATCTACTTTATCTCCCACTTTAAGAAATTCCTGAGCGCTCCTGAGGTGTTGTGACCAGGACATTTCTGATACATGAATTAAACCTTCCACACCCGAAGCAATTTCAACAAATGCTCCATAATCCGCTATAACAACTACTTTACCTTTAATCTGATCACCAACCTTAAGTTTAGGATCCAGTGAATCCCATGGATGTGGGGTTAATTGTTTCATTCCAAGAGCTATACGCTTTTTATCGTCATCAAAATCAAGGATGACTACGTTTAGCTTTTGATCGAGCTGGACAATTTCTTCAGGATGATTAACCCTGCCCCACGACAGGTCAGTAATGTGAATTAACCCATCAACACCACCCAGATCAATAAATACACCATATGATGTAATGTTTTTAACAGTTCCTTCAAGTACCTGTCCTTTTTCAAGTTTAGCAATGATTTCTTTTTTCTGTTGTTCAAGTTCAGCTTCAATGAGTGCCTTATGCGAAACAACCACATTCTTGAATTCACGGTTAATTTTCACAACCTTGAATTCCATTGTCTTACCTACATATACATCATAATCGCGTATGGGTTTTACATCAATTTGAGAACCGGGAAGAAAAGCTTCAATACCAAAAACATCGACAATCATACCACCCTTTGTACGGCATTTAATATAACCTTTAATAATCTCATCACTTCCCAAAGCCTCATTCACCCGATCCCATGATCGTAAAGCCCTTGCTTTTTTATGCGAAAGCACCAACTGCCCATTTTTATCTTCCTTACTTTCTACATAAACCTCAACTTTATCTCCCACTTTCAATTCGGGGTTATGACGAAATTCATTTAAGCTAACTACACCTTCAGATTTATACCCAATGTTAATAACCACTTCACGTTTAGTTATAGAAATTACCGTACCCTCTACTACTTCATTTTCAGCAATGGTAGAAAGGGTTTTATCATACATTGACTCATACTCGGCTCTTTGTTCAGCAGAATAGTCCTCATGTTTTACTATACCTTCCCAGTCGAAATCGCTAAGTTTCTCAACGTCAGTTGCCTTTTGATCTTTTACGGCCTCTTTCTTTGCAGTTTCGGGCTCTTTCTTAGCCTTTTCCACGTCTTTCCTGGCCTTTTTACTTTCCGTTTTAGACTTTACTTCTTCAACCTCCCCTGTTTTCACTTTCTTTGTCTCAGCCGGTGTGGGTTTTTCTTCTTTTTTCGTGGTTGATCCTGTAGAATCGGCCTTATCCTTCTCCTTTCCTTTTTTATCCTCTTGTTCCAAATCCTTTATTGTCTTTTCCTCCTCGTTTAATTGGTCTTCTGTCTGGGCTTTCGTAGTATCAACCTGACCTGATACTTGTTTTTTCGAAATTTCTGTTTCCCCGGTAACTTCTCCCTTTAAATCCTTGTTTTCTTTTTCTGTCATTCTGTAAATAAATAACTGCTAATTAATATGTTAGACATTATATAGAGATTTTGTTGAGCTGCAAAATTAAGATTTTATTCTTTACAATAAACCAATCTGGGGAAAAAGTTAAATTTTTCTTTCTCAGCAAGTTCTCTAAAATATCCTGGATTGTAAATGGAATTTATTAATTTATCTATCTGTTTAATAAAAAAAATCAAACTACAAGGTAAAATTTACTAAATCATTTATCTTTGTGAGCAAAAAAAGCTCAATCGGAGTTTTTAAATATTTATAAATCAGTAAAATAAGATCACAATGGAAATTTCCGTTATTGGAACCGGATACGTAGGCCTGGTTACCGGTACTTGTTTTGCAGAAACAGGAATTACTGTTACATGTGTTGATATTGAAAAGACTAAAATTGATAAATTAAATAAAGGCATAACTCCAATTTATGAACCTGGTCTTGAGAATATGATAAAACGTAATACTGAGAAGGGAAGATTGTGTTTCACAACAAGCTTAAAAGACAGTTTAATCGACTCTGAAGTACTATTTATTGCAGTTGGTACACCTCCTGATGAAAATGGCAGCGCCGATTTAAGACATGTTTTATCTGTTGCAAAGGAAATTGGCAACTACCTCGATCATTATATGGTTATCGTTACTAAAAGTACAGTACCAGTTGGCACTGCGAAGAAAGTTATGGAAACCATCAGAAATGAGCTCCAAAAAAGAAATGTTGATATTCAATTTGATGTTGCATCAAATCCGGAATTTCTGAAAGAAGGAGCTGCAATTGATGATTTTCTGAAACCCGACCGTATAGTTATTGGTATTAACTCAGAAAAAGCCGAAAACCTGATGCGTAAATTATATAAACCTTTTCTGTTAAATAATCACCCTATTTTGTTTATGGATATTCCGTCTGCCGAATTGACCAAATATGCTGCTAATGCTATGTTAGCCACCAGGATCAGCTTTATGAATGAATTAGCCAACCTGTGTGAAATTATTGGCGCTGATATAAACATGGTCAGGAAAGGGATTGGTACCGATAGTCGGATCGGAAATAAATTCATTTACCCAGGTATTGGATACGGAGGTTCTTGTTTCCCAAAAGATGTCAAAGCACTTATCAGTACCGGTGAAGAAAATGATTATCCACTTGAAATCCTTAAAGCGGTTGAAAATGTTAATCATAACCAGAAATCGGTTCTGTATAACAAAATACATAATCATTTTCACGGAAATTTGAGAAACATGACTTTTGGTATTTGGGGGTTATCATTTAAACCACAAACCGATGATATGAGGGAAGCGCCATCATTGGTAATAATAGAAAAACTTTTGTGCCAGGGTTCAAAAATCAAAGCTTACGATCCTGTTGCTATGAATGAAGCAAAAAGAAGGTTCGGAGACAGAATTGAACTGGTTAAAGATCAGTATGAGGCTTTGATTAATGCATCTGCATTGGTTTTGGTTACTGAATGGCCGGAATTCAGATTACCTAATTTTAAAGTACTTGGCAAATTGCTGAAGGAAAAAATTATCTTCGACGGCCGGAATATTTATGATCCGGCAGAAATGAAAGAACTGGGTTTTGCTTATTATGGAATAGGAAGAAAATGAAACCTTCATAAAGGACATAGTTTCACAATTTGATTAAAAAAAATCTTAATTTTCAGATTTCATAAATAATTAGTTAATAGTCGGCCCGCCCGTACCGAACGGTACGTTCGGGCGGGCAGTCCACAATCGGCAGTCCACAAAAAAGTAAATAACAATCAAACAATTATAACACAATAATAAATATTAAAAATCACAAATGACAAGCACCAAAATACAAATAAATCTCAATGAACCAAATCACAATATTCAAAACTGTTTCGGTCATTTGA
>JAUWBB010000287.1 GCA_030605195.1 Bacteroidota bacterium | reverse complement strand
CCATTCTTCCAATATTCCATTCTTCCATTCTTCCGGTCTTCCAGCATTCCAAAACTTTTTCACATTACCCCCTCTATTTCTCCCCCTAAAAACAGGGGGAGATCAAGTGGTTTTCAACTTATATTGCTCCGATTTCGTCTTCGAGTGTTAATCTCTCCTTAAGCGGTTGAGGTACGAACCTGCCTTTACGTCCGGAAAAACTACCCGTCGTAAGATAATAAATGGCTTCTTTTAAACAGGTTTCCTCACGGTCCTTAAATTGCCTGGTAATATCATCTTCACAAGCTGCATCAGGAAGAATTCCTTCAAAGTAATCTCCTTCACCGTCTGCATTTATAATTTTGAAAGTAATCGGAACGAAGGCATAATCCTGGTAATACCATACATACATGCCAACCGGTTTTCCACCGGTAGCATCGCCAATGGTAACCACATTAAGATATGGTTTTAAGCCATTAATAATGATTTCACTAGCTGAATATGTACTTCTTGAGGTTATTACGATTAAACTTTGAAGATTAAGTGAATTGGGCTCCTTTGCAAATGTCACATCTTCATCATAACTTGTTTTTTTGTCGTTATGTAAATATTTAAAAAACAACTTATTATCGGTGTCTTCTCCTGAAATTAAACTTCCCAATAAAGTCGTAACACTTATCATACCTCCGGGGTTATACCTCAGATCCAAAATCATTTCATTTGCCCCAACATTTTTGAAAAATCCAAATGCATCGGCTAATTCATTTACCGAGGGTTCCCGAAATCCTTCAAATACAAGGTGGGCGACTATTTTCCCTTTAACATGCAACGTGTCAAAATGTAATACTGTGTTTTTCTGAATTTCTTTTTTCGCGGTAGTAATTATAACGATTGAGTCAGAGGGAGTCAGGAATTCGATTGTATTTTCAACCCCTTCCTTACTTTCACCAAAGATTGTCCCGATATTTGATTGATTGATAACTTGTCCATTCACTTTTACCATTCTCCATCCCCTTCGTACACCCTCAGGATATAATGGGGAATCCTTAAAAACAAAAATAATCCATGGATTTCCTTCGCTATCAAAACTATATCCAAACCCATGTCCGATATATTTACCCTGGATTACATTTTCGAATTCCGTTTTAGGAGCAATGTAACTAAACCGGTCATACGGTAAATAACGGAGGGCTTTCAGAAGCTCTTCCGGAGTATCATAATCCTCAACATCCACATCAGGCATCTTATCATACCAAAAGTACCATTCCTTCATGAGTTTATAGAATTCATTCCTGGCTAAGATCTTTGGATCATCAGACTTTGGATCATCAGGCTTTACATCATCCTTTTCACACGCTGGTAAAAAGGCCAGTATGAATCCAAACAGAATAAAAAGCAGATATTTATTGAATTTATATAGTGTACTCATTTTTTTAATAAAAATTAGAAATCCGGAGTCCCCAGGGTGTGGTCATGTTAAAATGGCTGTGTATTAAATTATTTAATTTTAACGCAATTTTTGGAAAAATATTCCCCCGGCAATTAAAATTAATCCAACTATGGTTGTATAGTATATTGTTTCTCCTACAAAAATATGGATAAAAATTAAAGAAAAAAATGGAGCCAGAAAAACAAAGTTACTGATCCGGTCAGCCGATTTAGTATACTTCAAAGCCTTTAACCATACTACAAAAGTTATGCCCATTTCGAATAACCCAACATAAACGGAAGAAATGACACCTTTTATATCAGGTATAACAATATTCTTAAGCAACAGGTTTGTCAGGAAAATAAAGATCACTGCAAAGAAAAAGTTCAGAAATAACTTCACTTCATCCTGCCTCTTGTCTTTTACATTAAATATCCAGAAAAGCGACCAGACAAGCGAACTTCCAACCGCCAAAGCAACACCCAAAGGATTTGATCTTCCCAATTCCAGTAAATTGCCCTGGGAGGAAATAAAATAAACCCCGATAAAACTGATCAGCAGAGCCAATATGCTTCTTTTGCTTACTTTATGTTTTAATAAGGGAATGGATAAAAAAACCAGCACAACCGGCCAAACCATATTGAGGGGTTGTGCGACCTGTGCCGGCAAAAGGGAATATGCTTTAAAAAGAATGATGTAATACAAGTATGGATTCAGGAATCCGAGAAACATTGATTTCCCCAAATCTTTGATGGTTACAGAGAAGAGGAGCTTCAGGTTGTTTTGAAAAAGGATTATGAAAAAAAGGATGACAAGTGAAGTGATTGATGCGAACAATAAAAGTTGCAGAAAATCCAGGTATCTGAGGGAAATTTTAAACGCGGATGCAACTGTGGACCAGAAAAAAATTGCAAACCCTGCATACCAATATGCTTTTGTTTGATTTTCCATTTAGATTAAGAACATATCTTCGCAAATTAATTAAAAAAACCTCTAATTTTCAGATTTCATAAATAATTAGTTAATAGTCGGCCCGCCCGTACCGAACAGTACGTTCGGGCGGGCAGTCCACAGTCGGCAGTCGACAAAAGATTGCCGACTCAAAAATGCAAAGTATACTAAAATTAGCCATTATCAAGCCATAAACATTGAACTTAGCCACGCTTATAGCGTGGCGATCTCATGCTCCGCCAGCTGGCCCTGTGAAATAAAGGCAAAGCCTTTACTGCAAAGCAGTATTTCACAGGGCTGGCGGAGAATAAATTCAGATACATTAAAATATACTTTATAGCTCCCCATTATTACGAGGGGTTGTCCCAAAGGTGCCATAGGCATGCCTTTGGCAGATCCCTATGGGAGGGGTGTGTTAATTAATTAGATCCTGTCTATAAACTCTATATTTCGTTTATAAACAAATAACAATACCGATAGCTATCGGTACAAAAAACAGATAACAAATAATATCCAATGTTTGAAAAAACAAAACCTAAACAGCACATATACAAAAATTTGTTTGATTTTTTGGTTATTGGAATTTGAGATTTATTTGTCATTTGATACTTGTTATTTGGTGTTTATGTAATCTTTGTTTGACTTTATGTACAAGCACTAATTAATGGAAATCCTGTATAATCAAAAAGAACCTTTGGGATTTTAATTCCCTCCGGAGTTTGGTTATTTTCCAGCAATGCTGCTATAATTCTTGGCAGAGCCAGCGCACTGCCATTTAAGGTGTGGGCAAGCCTGGTTTTCTTAACTCCTTTTTCCTTAAATCTTAGTTTAAGACGGTTAGCCTGAAACGACTCGAAGTTAGAGACGGAACTAACCTCCAACCATTTAGTTTGTGCAGCGGCAAATACCTCGAAATCATATGTGAGTGAAGCAGTGAAAGAGATATCCCCTCCGCAAAGGATTTGAATGCGGTAAGGAAGATCTAATTTTTGGATCAGGCTTTCGACATACCGGTTCATTTTTTCGAGAGTTTCATACGATCTGTCGGGATGTTGAATTTGAACAATTTCAACCTTATCGAATTGGTGTAACCTGTTTAAACCTCTTACATCTTTACCCCAGGATCCTGCTTCCCTTCTGAAACAGGGAGTATAGGCCGTGATTTTTGCCGGGAGATCCTCCGCACTCAAAATAACATTACGGTACATATTGGTTACCGGCACTTCCGCGGTAGGGATAAGGTAATAATTGTCAGAAGGTATATAGTACATTTGTCCTTCCTTATCGGGTAGTTGTCCTGTTCCGAAACCTGAGGCTTCATTTACCATAAGAGGAGGTATCACTTCCTGGTACCCGGATTTTATGGCTTCATCCAAAAAGAAATTGATCAGTGCTCTTTGCAATTTTGCGCCCTTATTTTTATAAACAGGGAAGCCGGCGCCGGTTAGTTTATTCCCGAGCTCAAAATCGATGATGTCATATTTCCTGGCAAGATCCCAGTGAGGTACTGCTCCTTCCGGTAAAACTGGCATTTGCCCTCCAGACCGTACAAGAACATTATCTTTCTCGTCTTTTCCTTTTGGCACTAACTCATGTGGAATGTTTGGAACTTGTACCAGTAAATCGATTATTGAATGTTCAATTTCCTTTAAATTTTGACTAACTGCTTTTATCGATTCTTTGAGTTCGGTTGTTTTTTGTTTAGTTGTATCAGCCTCATCTATTTTGCCAAGTTTAAAAAAATTACCAACCTCTTTCGAAATAATATTGATTTCTGCTTGTTTATCATCCAGGTCTTTCTGGGTGGATCTTCGTTTATCATCTAATTCCAGGATATTTTCAATGATCTTTTTGGCATCGAAGTTTTTTATTGCAAGCCGTTCAATGATTTTTTGTTTGTTCTCCCGGATAAATCCAAGGTTAAGTATAATTAAGAAATTGATGAGTTAAATATTATTATAATGCCAATGGTAAAACAAATCTAACCTCCCTCAAAATTTGGAGAATTTTATTTTAAAATTTATAAAATTCTCCAAATTTTGAGGGGAGATAAATAGGCTAACTTTGTTCCCCGCCCTAAAGGACGGGGCTATTGATATT
>JAUWBB010000133.1 GCA_030605195.1 Bacteroidota bacterium | reverse complement strand
AGTTATCATCTACAGTCGGTCAGAAATCATATCCGAAACCTTAGTGGAAAAAACTATCAGCATATTTACCAGGTTAAAAGCCTTGATTTTGTGATGTTGTTTATGCCGATTGAACCGGCGTATTATCTGGCCATTCAGTATGATACAGAACTATGGAGTTATGCTTATGATAAGCGGATCCTTCTCATTAGCCCGACAAACCTCATTGCAGCCCTGAAAATGATTGAAAGCATGTGGCATCAGGAATACCAAAGTAAAAATGTAATGGAAATTGCATGGCAAAGCGGCGCTTTATATGATAAGTTTGAGGGTTTGTTGAGTGATTTGGTAGATATAGGGAAAAAACTTGATTCTGCACAAAACAGTTATAAAAGCTCCATGACAAAGTTGGCAGAAGGGAAAGGAAACCTGATTAGCCGTGTTGAGCAAATAAAAAAACCAGGAGCAAAAACGAAAAAAACATTACCACAAAATTTGCTGGAAAGAGCGGGTGAATCGGAAGAATAAAAAACTGCCGCAAATTCTTACGGCAGTTTACTTTTAAAACGGTAATATATGGTAGGCTAAATGCCTGCTGGTCCAATATTTTTAGGAATAACTGACTGATGGTTATTTTATTATAGATTTTCCTCGTATGGGCTTACAGAGACATCCATGACTTTGTTATCTGTTAGATCAATTCTGTTTTCCTCCAGATAAACTGTTTGTGGTGCTTCTTTTGCAAAAACAAGATTTACAAAACTGATCAATCCTAAGAAAAGTAAAATCATCAGCATCCCTAATGGTTTTGGAAAACTATTCTTATCAACAAATCGATTTTTCATTATATTTATTTTTTTGTATCCGTATTAAAGACTTTTTTATTTGCAATATGCTGCACATATTTGATGCCAAAGTTTATAAAATACATATTATCAACATAATAGTATGTTATTTTTAATTGTTAATAAATGTTAAAAGTGCACGATTATATACAGCAATGTACGGATTCGTACAGTAAATTAACTCGTCCGACGACTACAGTTCGTTCGACGAGTTACGACAAACGTTACGGGCTTCGTTACCGAAAAACGACTATTATTTTCTAGCCGCTTAACGGCTTTTGTAATGATTGAATGTCTTTCAATCCCGCAAGCGGGACGTGAATCCTCTCTTATTTCAAACAACCAGCCATTAAAATGGCTGTCTATTACCGTTCTGTCCCTACAGGACGATATATTCATAACTAAAACGAAGATGCTTGACCATTGAAAAGTCCCGAAGGGACTTACAGATAATTTCCAGTCAGTTTATACTTGATATGACCATAGTTGGTCTTATTCTTTTTTTCCTTCTATTACAATTACAATTTCGCCTTTAACGGTTTTATTATTATAGAAATCGATTAATTCACCAATTGTACCCCTTTGGGTCTCTTCATAGATCTTGGTAAGCTCTCGGGAAATACTGGCATTTCGTGTGTTTCCAAAATATTCGGAAAACTGGAGAAGGGTTCTGATCAATCTTTGTGGGGATTCATAAAAGATCATTGTCCGGGTTTCTCCCGATAAAAGTTTGAGCCGTTTAGTCCGGCCTTTTTTATGCGGTAAAAACCCCTCAAAACAAAACCTGTCTGCCGGTAGCCCTGAATTAACCAATGCCGGGATAAATGCCGTTGGACCGGGCAGGCATTCTACAGGGATCTGATGATCCAGGCAACCTTTGACTATTAAAAACCCCGGATCTGAGATGGATGGAGTTCCTGCATCTGAAACCAGGGCCATGGATTCACCTTGTTTAAGGCGTTTGATTAATTTTTCAATTGACTTGTGCTCATAAAATTGATGGTAAGACAGTAACATTATTTTTATTTCGTAGTGATTTAACAGAATAGTGGTTTTCCGGGTATCTTCTGCCAGAATTGCATCAACCTTTTTCAGAATATCAATGGCACGAAAGGTAATATCTTCTAAGTTACCAATAGGGGTTGGAACCAGGAAAAGTTTACTCATCTTCGTTAATTATCAGTTTTCTTCTCGCCAGGCCCAGTAATTTTTGAACCGAAGGATTTTCCATCTCCCAATCGAAGTGTTCATTCAGGTAATTAAAAGCATCATTAAAGTTAGGGGCATTATTTAAATAGCTGATTGTTTCTTCAAATTTTTCAGAATTCCCATTAAACAACTCATTAATGAAAAGAAATTTATCATTTAACCCTATTGCAGAACCAATATCAGATATACGTTGAGACTGTAGTTTTGATGACAGATCCATAACTGGATTTTTTTCAGCAAGCTCTTCGCTTCTGAAACTTTTTGAATTCCGGAAAAGATCGGCAAGGGTCTCCGGTTCTTTTTTTATGTCGACCGGTTTCTCTTTTTTCGTTGGTAGATCCTGTGAAATTTTAACAGGGGATTTGGTATCGTCTGTGGATTCTATAGCTTTTTCTTCTTCAACTTCAATAAGTTTGTCATCCTTGGGTTGCTCCGTTATACCGGCAGATACACTTTCTTCAATTTCAGTTTCAGATTTTGTTTGGCTGGTAATTTCCAGATCTTCTGTAACCGGTTCGGTACTGGCATTTTTTAAAAGGATCAAGGAGTCATAAAGATTTCTTATCCTAAATAAAACCCGGTCAATTTCTATCTGGGGTATTTGAGAATAATTCTTGTAGTTGCTTATGATATTCTCAATTTCTTGTATATCTTTAGTTAAGATTTCAATTGTATTCTTAATATTCATAAACTGTGAATAAAGTGGAATTGAACTAGCTTTTTATTTACTTTTGCAAAAGTAACGATAAATTTGAGAAAACTTTGTTAGATGTTTTTGGAAAATCCCATAAGAGATACCAAGCGCTTTGGATGGATTGAGGTTATTGCCGGATCTATGTTTTCAGGGAAAACTGAGGAATTAATACGCAGGCTTAAACGCGCCAGGTTTGCAAATCTGAAAGTGGAGATATTTAAACCTATTGTCGATACGAGATATTCCGAGAGGGAAGTAGTTTCTCACGATGCCAATATAATATTATCCACTCCTGTTCAGACAGCCTCAAATATATTATTACTTGTTAATGATGTTGATGTTGTTGGAATTGATGAGGCCCAGTTTTTTGACAAAGGCTTGGTGGATGTTTGTAATAGCTTGGCTGACAAAGGAATAAGGATAATCGTTGCCGGGTTGGACATGGATTACAAGGGAAGGCCTTTTGGACCAATACCTGCTTTGTTCTCCATTGCTGAATACATAACAAAGGTACATGCTATTTGTATGAGATGTGGGAACCTGGCTCATTATTCATACCGGAAAACAGATATTGATAAATTGGTTGTTCTCGGGAAAAAAGATAATTACGAGCCCTTATGTCGTGCATGTTTTCTTAAAGCTATGAAATCCAAATAGATTAATGTTATACGGGAATGGGACCTAATGAGTGTGTTGGGAGGAAAAGAAATTGAACGTTATAAGTTATATGTTAACTGTTATTAGTAAAACTGCTTATACCGTATAACTTTTAACTTATAACTTATAACACATTGTAAATAAAGAGGCTATTAAGAACTAAATACATACAATAAAGAAATGTTCGGATATGGTTTAGATAGGTAATGTAAAAATAGAATGCCTGAATTATTTATTAAAGATATAACCGGGATTTTAAACGGGAAGCAATTTGGGAAACTAAACGTGCCTGTAAAATATTTGCTTATTGATAGCCGGAAGCTAGTATCACCGGCTGAATCAATTTTTTTTGCAATTACAGGCGACCGGCACGATGGCCATGCTTTTATTGATGACCTTTATCAGAAACAGGTAAGGAATTTTGTAGTACAGGTTTTACCAGACCATTTTGAAAACTATACAGGCTCAAACTTCATTTTAGTATCAAATACTCTGGACGCTCTCCAAAAGATAGCTGCTTACAATAGAAGCCTCTTTCCAAATCCTGTTATCGGTATTACCGGAAGCAATGGAAAAACCATCATAAAAGAGTGGTTATTTTTTCTTTTAAGTGGAAGAAATAATATCGTACGAAGCCCCAAAAGTTATAATTCCCAGGTTGGGGTACCTCTTTCAGTTTGGCTTCTGGAACCTGATTTTGATATTGGCATTTTTGAAGCGGGCATTTCACGGGTTGGAGAAATGGAAAAGCTTGAAAATATTATTAAGCCGGATATTGTAATTTTTTCAAACATTGGCGAAGCACACCAGGAAAATTTTGTGGATTTCAAACAGAAAGTGTCTGAAAAATTAAAATTGTGCAAAAATGCCCGGACACTTATTTATTGTAAAGATCATAAAATAATTCATCAGGAAATTGAAAGATCCGGGCAGTGCAAAGGCAGAATTTTATTCACGTGGTCACGGATGGGAAAAGCGGATCTTGAGATAAAAAGTATTAAGAAACTTACTTCAAAAACTCAAATTACCGGCAACTTTAACCGTTCTTCGATTGAAATTGTAATTCCATTTATAGATGATGCATCGGTGGAAAATGCTATACATTGCTGGTGTTTACTTCTTTATATGGGATGTACACAAAGCTTTATTACCAGCCGGATGAGAAATCTTGAGCCGGTGGAAATGCGTTTGGAATTAAAGCACGGTATTAATAATTGTACATTGATTAATGACTGTTATAATTCAGATATCGGTTCGTTAAGTATTGCCCTTGACTTTGTTGATTTCCAGTATCAAAACAACAAAAAAACACTGATATTATCCGATATTTTTCAAAGTGGAAGGGAAAATAACGAGTTGTATTCTTTTATTGCTGAATTGGTTCATAAAAAGAAAATTAACAAAATTATTGGCATAGGAGAATCCCTTTATCATTATGCAGGATTATTCAAAATAAAAAAGAAATTTTACAGGTCTACCGATGAATTTTTGTCCCATTTCTCAAAAGAGGAATTTAAGAACGAAGTTGTATTGCTAAAAGGTGCCCGTGATTTCGAGTTTGAACGGATTTCAGGAATATTGGAACAGCAGGTCCATCAAACCATTCTCGAAATAAATCTTACAGCTATGGTTAATAATTTGAATTATTTCAGATCAAAACTTGATCCTGGCACCGGGATAATGGTTATGGTGAAAGCTTTTTCATATGGAAGCGGATCATTTGAAATTGCCAATATGCTTCAATATCAGCGTGTGGATTATTTAGCAGTTGCCTATTCAGATGAAGGTGTTGATTTAAGGGAAGCTGGAAATTTATTACCAATAATGGTTATGAATCCGGAGTTTGGCAGTTTGTATCACCTTGTGCAATATGATCTGGAACCTGAACTCTATAGTTTTGATATTCTTGAATCTTTTGCCAAAGTTGTGCGAAAGAATGGAATAAAAACATTCCCTGTTCATATTAAGCTGGATACAGGTATGCACCGGTTGGGGTTTTTACCTGATGAGGTAGATGAATTGATTGAAAGGCTAAAAAAACACCCGGAATTACATGTTAAAAGTGTATTTTCTCATTTAGCGGCAAGCGACGAAAAAATTCATGATGATTTTACCCGTTATCAGATCAACCTGTTTAATAAGATCAGTAATAAATTATTACGGTGCTTTGATTATCCCGTATTAAGACATATATTGAATTCGTCTGGCATTGAACGGTTTCCTGAAGCCCGGTTCGATATGGTACGGTTAGGGATAGGTTTATATGGTATAAGTGCTGTTCATCAGAACAGATTGGAAAACGTAAGTATATTTAAAAGTACAGTATCACAAATAAAAAGAATAGCAGCCAATGAAACCATTGGATATGGGAGGAAGGGCAACGTTCTTAACGAAAGTACTATTGCTATAATTCCGGTTGGATATGCCGATGGATTAAATAGAAAATTGGGCAATGGAGTTGGTGAGATTTTTGTTCATGGAAAACCAGCTGTTATTATTGGGGACATTTGTATGGATATGTGTATGATAGATGTGAGTGGTTATCATGTGAAAGTTGGAGATGAAGTTGAACTTTTCGGAGATAAAAATCCTGTTACCAGAGTGGCGGAAAAGATTGGAACCATACCCTATGAATTGTTAACCGGAATTTCACAAAGAGTAAAACGAATCTATTATCAGGAATAGTTTTAATCAGGGACTGTTGTAAGTCTCAATAATTCAAAAATAAACACCAAAAAACAAATTACAAATGCCTAAAATGCCTAAAATAATAAGGTCAAAAATTTCAGTTGTCATTATTACTTATAATGAGGAGAATAACATCGAAAGATGTATGTTATCTATCCAGGATGTGGCTGATGAAATTGTTGTGGTGGATTCATTTTCAACAGACCGGACAGAAGAGATATGCCGCAAATATAACGTCAAGTTCTTTCAACATGAATTCCTTGGTCACATCGAGCAAAAAAACTTTGCCGTTTCAAAAGCCAGCTATTCCCACATTCTTTCCCTTGATGCCGATGAAGCCCTTTCACCTGAACTTAAGAAATCAATTTTGGAGGTAAAGGAAAATTGGAAATACGACGGATATTATTTCAACCGTTTAACGAACTATTGCGGGAAGTGGATCAAACATGGATCGTGGTATCCTGCCAGAAAGTTAAGGCTGTGGGATAGCCGGAAAGGAGAATGGAGTGGCATGAATCCGCATGACATATTTGTGTTACAAGCCAGATCAAAAAAGAAATACCTGAAAGGCGATTTGTTACATTATTCTTACTATTCCATAAATGAGCATATTCAACAGATCAATAAATTTACCGATATAATTGCCGAAGCTTTTTTCAAAAATGGAGAAAGAGTGAATTATTTCAGGATAATCTTTCATCCTTTATGGAGATTTTTCAGAGATTTTTTTCTTATGGGAGGTTTTTTAGATGGGTTTTACGGTTTAATCATTTGTGTCAATTCGTCTCATGAAACCTTTTTAAAGTATGCCAAACTCAGCAAAATTATTAGACTGCAAGTAGAGCAGGCAAAAAATAAAATTTGCTTTTTCAACAGCATGAAATCATGGGGTGGAGGAGAAAAATGGCATTACGATGTTTCAACACGGTTTGTACAAAAAGGATATTCAACGTTCCTGATCACAAATAAAAAAAGTGAACTGAAAAGCAGAATTAAAAAAATCGGACTTCCCACCTATAATGTTCAGATCTCAAACCTGAGCTTCATAAATCCTTATAAAATCCTGAAGATTTCCCGAATATTGAAAAAGGAAAAAACCAGGGTCATTATAATGAATCTCTCGGCCGATCTGAAAGTTGGGGGGATAGCTGCAAAAATGGCTGGGGTGCCTCGTATTATCTACCGGAGAGGTAGTGCCATACCTGTTAGAAACACAATTCTGAACCGGTTTTTGTTTAAGAAAGTTATTACTGAGGTGATAGCAAATTCAGAAGAAACAAAACATACCATTTTGTCAAGAAATCCCGAGTTGATTGAAACCAAAAAGATTAAGGTCGTCTACAATGGCATTGACATCGAAAAATATGATAAACTGGCTGTTCCCCCTTTGTACCTTAAGAAGAAAGGGGAGATTGTTTTGGGTAATGCGGGTAGATTGGTGCGACAAAAAGCACAGAATTACCTGATTGACATTGCTCATGACTTGAAGCAGAAAGGGTATAAATTTAAAATATTAATCGCCGGAGAAGGCAAATTGGAGAAAGAACTGAAAGCATATGCAAAAAGAATTGGGGTTGAAAAAGAAGTGGTTTTCCTGGGATTTGTCGAGAACATCAAAGCATTTATGACATCGATCGATGTGTTTTTACTTACATCCCTCTGGGAAGGCTTCGGATATGTAATTATCGAAGCAATGATTTGTAAAAAACCTGTTATAGCTTTTGAT
>JAUWBB010000360.1 GCA_030605195.1 Bacteroidota bacterium | reverse complement strand
CCTCTTATATGGCGTGAAATCAGTTGGTATGGTTCACATATTGCCTATAAACTGGAAGAAGCAGGCATTAAAGGTGTTATAAATTCAGCAATGTTTCCGGGATGGGGACATTTTGGCTGGCATTGGATAACTCCTTTTCATAATATTACAGGTATGCTTACTGAATCAGCAAGTGTAAACCTGGCAACACCAATATATATACATCCTGAACAGCTTAGAGCCGGCAGCCGGCAGTTCCCTGAATATAAAGCTCAGTCTACATTCCCAAGTCCCTGGCCAGGAGGCTGGTGGCGCCTTGAAGATATTGTTAAACAGAAAAAAGTCTCTGCATGGGCACTTCTGGATATTACAGCAAGAAACAAGGAGACTGTGCTCAGGAATGCATATCTTAAAGCTAAACATCAGACAGAAAGAGGAGCTAATGGTGATATTAAAGCGGTTGTGATTCCTGCAACTCAACACGATTACTTAACTACAGTTAAGATGATTAATATACTGTTAAAGTCAGGAATCGAGATAAAAAAGGCTAAGGGAGATTTTTCAGTTAATGGCATGACTTATAAAAAGAACTCATATATTATATCTTTGGCTCAGCCTAAAATGGGGCTTATACGTAACCTGCTTGTAGAAACACATTATGCTGATGATTACTGGACCCATGGTGAATACGGTGAACCGTTAAGGCCGTATGACCTTGCAACTCATACAATGCATGAATTTATGGGAGTACTTGTTGATCCAGTCAGTGAAAAAGTTACGGGTGATTTTGAAATACCTGGAAAAGAAGAGGTCTTATCAGGAGAGGTTTTTTCAGGTAACAATTGGTATATTCTCGACGGGAGGTTAAACAATAGCTTTATTGCAGTTAATATGCTTATTGATAGGGGTATTGATGTTAAAAGGCTGGATAAACCTTTTAGAGGACATAATCCCGGTGATTTTATTGTTTTGAAGGGTTCTGAGAAGATATTTTCTGAGATCGCACAAGAAACAGGTGTGGATTTCAATGCTCTTGAAGAATTGCCTGAAGAAGGAATTCATAAAGTTAAAAGAGGTCGTCTTGGCATGTACAGGGGTTACTATGGTGGTAATATGGATGAAGGCTGGACACGTCTATGCCTGGAGCAATTTTCTTTCCCTTATAAATCCTTAAGAGACACAGATTTTAAAAATAAAAATCTAAAAGATAATTGGGATGTAATTATTTTACCCAGCGATAATCCATACAGTATCACAGGTGATTTTCCTGAAAGATACAGCCGGAGGATATCTGATTATCCTGATAAATACAAAAGTGGGATTGGAAAAGAAGGTGTAGAAAATTTAAGGAAATTTGTAGAAAACGGCGGTACCCTGGTTACGCTTGGTGAGTCATACGAGTTTGCTGTTGATGAGTTTGGAATAAAAGTTGAAAATGCCGTCGACGGTTATGAGCCTTCAGAGTTATTCTGCCCGGGCTCAACTATAAAAGTTAAATTTGACAATACCAATCCTCTCGCTTATGGTATGCCGGACGAAGGACTTGTTTTGTTTCGCAACAGTCCGGCCTTTGTGATTGTACCTGGCAGGCATAATGAGAGATACAAGACTATTGTAAGATATAAGAATGAAAATTTGCTTCAGAGTGGATGGCTGATAGGAGAAAAGAAACTTGCCAAAAAAGCCGGAATGGTTTGTGCACAATACGGCAAGGGCAAAATAGTACTTATTGGGTTCAGAACTCAACATAGAGATCAGACCCATGGGACCTTCAAGCTCTTATTTAATAGTATAATTCAATAATTAAATCTAACTTGGTAAATTGGTGTGATTGTTTTATAGTTTCCGTCAGCTGACGGATTGATAGTTGCGGCAAGAAAATAATTTTCAGAAATAAATTTCTCCCAAAGGGATGCCTTCGGCAAAATTTCGATCCCGATAGCTATCGGGACAAATGATAAATAATAAAGTCGGTCTAAAAATGATTCATCGTTTACTATGCTGTCGGATGTTTCCATCCGACAGTTAATAATACGGCAAAAATTTAATTACTCCAGTATTCAATGTCAGGTGGAAACACCTGACATCATGTAATTCCAAAAACCAAGTACCAATTGGGTTATTGGGAATTTGGGTATTATTTAGGTCATCCGTCAGCTAACGGATAGAGCAATTAGAAATTTATTTAATTTGATATGTTATTTCAAGAACGAATTACTAGTATACAGTACACAGAATCTAACAATTAACATATAACTATTAACATACCAGCCTGCCGGCTGGCAGGTAACATATTACATTTTATGACATTCTGTTTCCTTTCCCCGGAATACACTGATTAGTTACAAATAAGAACTCGTCCGGTGACATCCACAACCAGCAAGTGGAGAGTTGATCCATATCATTGTGGAATTTGAAGCCGGCAAAGAAGCCGGTCTGGATTTATCCTTCATATTTTCTTACATTTGAATCGGGATTTGCCATAAAAAAAATTCATGCGTTTATTGATTTTTACATAACTAAAAGATCATTTCTATCATGCAACACCTAAACAAAAATTTTTCATTATTTGTCATTGCATTACTTGTAAACATTGTGATTTCAGCTCAAAGCACTCTTTATATGCCCCTGAATATTCAAAAGTCGTACGGCAATGGAGTACGCTCATACGACGGCAAGCCGGGTAAAAACTATTGGCAGAACAGTTCCGATTACAAAATAAAAGCGGAACTCTTTCCCGGTCAAAGTATATTGAAAGGCGAAGAAACCATCACTTATCACAACAATAGTCCTGACACGTTAAAAAGCATGGTGATTCGTCTTTACGGCGATATTTATAAGAAAGGTGCCATAAGGGATTGGTATCGCGGGACTGCTGATATGACAAACGGTGTTGAGTTAGACTATCTTATTATCGGTAAAGATACCATAAAACTTGATGGGTCAAATGCTTACAGGGGCTCAACAAATTTATTTGCCAGACTAACAAATCCGCTGCCGCCCAATTCTCAGACAGAAGTAAAAACAAAATGGACCATAGAAATTCCCGACACTTTTCAATTAAGAATGGGCAATTATGGCGATAACGATTTTTTCATCGCTTACTGGTATCCGCAAATTGCAGTTTACGACGATATCGCCGGTTGGGATGATATTGATTACACCGGTATTGCCGAATTCTATAATGATTTTAATAATTATAACATTGAAATCACCGTACCCGATAATTTGGTGATTTGGGGTGTAGGCAATCTACAGAATCCGGAAAAGGTTTTTACACAAAC
>JAUWBB010000137.1 GCA_030605195.1 Bacteroidota bacterium | reverse complement strand
GTAAGTAAGGACTGTCCAGGGCTTTCTGATAAGTTCGGATAAATTGGAGGGTACTGCCAGCCAGCGGATAAAAAATTCACTTCCTTCCGGCGTATTAAAGAGGAAAAAAAAGATCTGAACGATCTTGATACCTAAGAAAACACACAGGTTTATGTATATCAATTTTGTTAAGGAACTTCCCTGCTTAAAAGATGTTTTTATCTCATCAATTAGATTCATCACCGTATTCTCTAAAAAAAAGTATTCCGATCTTTTTTCCAGTATTTTATAAGTATAAATCCGAATAGCATCCCGCCAATATGGGCAAAATGTGCAATGTTGCTGCCGGGTTGCGAAAAAGCTAAATATATTTCCAGCCCACCGTACAGGATGACGAAATATTTTGCTTTTATCGGAATAGGAGGGAAGAGTAACATTAGTTTTGTATTGGGGAAAAGCATTCCGAATGCCAATAATATGCCAAAAATTGCTCCTGATGCACCAACAGTTGGGATATTAATATTCATTTCAAGCACTTGCCTGGTAAATTCAATAGCTTCCCTGATGTAATTGCTGTTATTCGGGTTAAAGGTCCAGGAATTAATAAAATTATATAGTTGTGGTGTGGGTGAATTAACATGGTCTCTTATGAATCCGGCAAAAAGTTCAGGTGAGGGTGAAACAGCAAAAGCCGATACATCTTTTATCAAAGATGAAAGTTCAATCCAGTTCACAAAAGTATGTAAAACGGCAGCACCCAGGCCAGTAACAAAATAGTAAACCAAAAATCGTTTAGGTCCCCATACACTTTCCAACACCCTTCCAAACATCCATAAAGCAAACATATTAAAGAAAAGGTGAGCTAATCCACCATGCATAAACATATGTGTAACAAACTGGTAGGGTCTGAAATATTCCGATTCAAAATAATGAAGGCCTAAAATACGGGTTAGGTTAATTCCAAAAGCTTCCTTCAAAGCAAAATCGGCTAACAGCAATATTACATTTAGCAGTATTAAGTTTTTTACAACAGGAGGCACAGCCCCAAGTCCTGAGCTTCGAAAACCATTCATTGCGTGCTACTTTGAGAGTTTATAAATTCTAATTAACGTGAGTTCGATATCCGCTTAGCGGATTACGATGCTGTCGGATGTTTCCATCCGACAGTTAATGATATGGCAAGATTTTAATCACTCCAGTATTCAATGTCAGTTGGAAACACCTGACATCATGTAATGCCTAAAATCAAATAATAACAATTTTAAGTATTTTAATCATTTTCGAATTTTTTTTCTGCAATACTTGAGCCAAAGATAATAATTCCGGGAAATTTTATTGAAATAGACAAAACGTCAGAAAAAATCACTTAAACATATTTTCAATTTCGGAAAGATTAAGGATAGAAACAACAGGTTTACCTGATGGTGAGTAATTTGGTATTTTACAAGCAAACAAAGAATCTATAATTTCTCTCATTTCTTCCTTTGTAAGGTTTTTCCCATGATGAATAGCTGCTGCTTTAGCCAGTGATTTGGCTATCCTTTCTTTTACCCCCGCTTGAATATTCCTTTCGGAGGCTTTATATTCTTCCAATAATATCTCAATCATTTCCTGTGGGTTTGAATTGCCGGAATTAGCAGGATATCCGTTGATAATAATTGAATGATGCCCTATATCCTTAATATCAAAACCCAGTTGTGAAAGTTCATCGAGAATTTCTATTAAAGTAGTATAATCTGATGCACTTAATTCAACCGTTTGAGGAAACAGATCTTTTTGAGCTACACCTAAATTTCCTTCCAGGGAGTTCAGATATTTTTCATACAGAATTCGTTCATGAGCTCTTTTCTGGTCGATAACCATGAGTCCGGATTTCACCGTACAGAGTATATATTTATTTTTTAACTGTACAAAGTTTTGGTTAAGGGTTTCATCTTCAATTCCCGGAGCTTTTTGAAACAGGAATTGTTCGGGTGTTTCATTCCCTTTTTCAAATCCCGAATAAAGTTTTTCCCAGTTTTGGAGATTTTCTTTATCCATCCGGGATATCTTTATTTTTTTTTGATATCTTGTTTTTTTATCTGCGAATGGATCATAATCAGGGCTAATCCGGATGGTTGGTGGTTTTATCTCCATGTCCCCGGTCGAAACTGGTATATCAATAATTCCTTCAGTTTCAAAATCAATGGAAGGGACGATGTTAAATTTTCCCAATGCTTCCTTTGTGGCAGCCAGTAAAAATTGCCAAATGGATTTTTCATCTTCAAATTTTACTTCCGACTTTGTGGGATGAATATTAATATCAATGGTCTCAGGGTCGGAAGAAAAATAGACAAAATATGATGGAATGGTTTCAGCGGGCAGGATTTGGTCGTATGCTTTCATCACAGCCTTATGCAAATAGGGATGCTTGATGTACCGGTTGTTTATAAAGAAGAATTGTTCACCAAAAGTTTTTCTGGCAAATTCGGGTTTCCCGATGTAACCTGTGATTATTACAAGGCTGGTTTCAACGTTTAGCGGAATGAGATTTTGATTGATCCCCTTGCCGAAAACATCCATTAACCTTTGTCGCAGACCGGATGCCGGCAAGTTATAAATTTCGGTTTCATTCTGATAAAGGGAAAAGGAAATATTTGAATGAGACAAGGCAACACGCTGAAATTCAAAAATTATATGTTTGAGCTCCGTTGAATTGGTTTTTAAAAATTTCCTGCGGGCCGGAACATTATAAAAGAGGTTTTTTATGGTAAAATTACTGCCGTCAGGACAGCTGATGGATTCCTGTTTTTCCACTTCCGACCCATTGATCAGGATCAGTGTACCCAGTTCATCCTCAACTCTTTTTGTTTTTAATTCAACTTGAGCTATTGCTGCAATGGAAGCTAATGCCTCACCCCGGAAACCCATTGTTTTAATAGCATAAAGATCTTTTGCTTCCAGGATCTTTGAGGTGGCATGCCGTTCAAATGCAAGCCTGCCATCGGTTTCCGACATACCACACCCGTTATCAATTACCTGTATAAGGGTTTTACCCGCGTTCTTAACAATGATTTTTATTTCTGTACTCCCACTATCAATCGCGTTTTCGACCAATTCTTTTACCACCGATGCAGGGCGTTGAATAACTTCACCAGCAGCAATCTGATTCGCAACTGAATCAGGCAATAAATGAATAATATCCGGCATGGACTTCACTCGTATTTAATAAAAGAAAAGATAATATGAGATCAGACAGAGGATCACAATGATAACAATTAACCGGATGTTTGATTGTTGCTGTTTTTTTCTTTGTTTCCTCCTGAAATAATTACTCATATGACCTTTCCTGATCGTAGGTCTGTATGTCTTCCCATCTTTTACACCCATCTCTCTTTCAATGTCCCGTATCCGTTCATCCAATTGTTCCTTTTGTTCATCGTAGTAGCGGGGTACGTAATTGAATGGTTTAGGTTTTTGTGTCCGGAAAAAACTTGGGATAGCCATATCTTTTAACTTTTTTACAAAGGTATTTATTATTTTGTAAATATTGAATTATCAATTCATCTCTTACTTCAACAAATTTGGAATTATGGAATGATGGAACCATTCTGTGAGTTGGCGGGCGAACAGAATGTCTCACGAGCAGGATTGAGCGATGGATTGTGGGAGCGAGCATTGATGGAATAATGTTTTCTTACAAATGCCGAGACACTTTTGAAAATATAACATACAATGAAATTGCATCTTGCAGAACCCTCAATTTTTTGCAACCTCTGTTTCTGTTTTTCTGTCTTTTTCTTCTATAATATCCTAAATTGTCAATAATCAAATAAAAATAAATGAATCCAATATTCCAGTATTCCAATATTCCATTGTCTCGTACCTGAGTAGTTACATAATTTGATTCGAAAGATTATTGACGTCTATTATATTTCAGTTTAATTGAATCATTCATTAAGGGTTTCACCGCAAAATCTGCAGTAAATGGCATCGGGCTCATGACCTTCCTTTAAACAGCTTGGACAACATTTCGTTGTAATCTTCTTTTGTTTTGCACTGGTAAATTCAGCAGTTACGATCCCGGTTGGTACGGCAATAATTGCATATCCCAGTATCATTACAAAACTGGCAATAAACTGCCCTAAGCCGGTGGAAGGAGCAATATCACCATATCCTACGGTCGTTAAAGTTACGATAGCCCAATAAATTCCTTTTGGAATACTGGTGAAACCACTAACCTCGCCCTCGACAAGATACATAAGAGTACCAATAATGATCACAAGGGTCAACACAACAAAAAGGAATATGCTGATTTTTGCTTTGCTTGCCTTTAATGCTTCAATAATCGCCTGTCCTTCAGTAGTATATCTTGAAATCTTTAATATCCTGAAAATCCTTAATAGTCTTAAAGCTCTTATCACAAGTAAACCTTGGGCGCCTGTTATAAAAAGCCCTATGTAAGTGGGTATAACAGCCAGGAAATCGATAATGCCATAAAAACTAAAAATATAACCAAGAGATTTTTTTACAACCAGAATACGTAAAATATATTCAAGTGTAAATATGATTGTAATAACCCATTCAGCAATTTTTAGCCAATGTCCGTATTTTATTTCAACGGTTGGAATGCTTTCAAGGATAACCACCAAAATGCTGAAAAGGATTACCATCATAACAATGATATCAAACAACTTTCCTGGTTTTGTATCCGCCTCAAAGATTATTTCATATATATGATTCTTAATTTTCTTGTTCATGTTTCAATAGGTTAAAAGATTTAACAAAGATTGATCATTAGCTGCCAAGGGTTTTAATTTAATTTAAATTACGGGTTACCTGCCTCCCGATAGTTATCAGTACGGACGGGCATCCTTTCGGGACAACCTGCATCAAGTAACTTAAGTGCATATAACACATACAGCCCGTCAGGGCTTGCCTGCCCGTCCGTAGGCGGGAAAGATAATAAATCACCGGGATTTGTTGGGATTGCATCAATTTGTATATGATATGACATTCATTACCTGATTAACGTTTTACTATTGCTCAATTTTTTCGTACATTTGAAAGGTTTGAATGAACTGAAAATGGAACTGTTTAAACAAAATTTTCTTGAAGCCAAAAAACTGCTGGAGGAGTTTATTGATAATCCGGAAAACAGGAAAACACTTGAAGCTGCCGGCAAGGAGCTGGTAAAAGCAATAAAACAGAAAAAGAAAATTTTAACATGCGGAAATGGCGGCTCAATGAGTGATGCCATGCATTTTGCCGAAGAACTTACAGGCCGGTTTCGTGAAGACCGTTCTCCTATTGCTGCTGTTGCTATTTCTGATCCTTCCTACCTTAGTTGCACCGCCAATGATTATGGATATGAGTTTGTATTTTCCAGGTATATTGAAGGGGTTGGAAATGAGGGGGATGTATTGGTTGCAATTAGTACCGGTGGCAATTCCATCAATATGATTAATGCTGCAAGATCGGCCATGGCAAAAGGGATGGTTGTCATTGGACTTACAGGAAAGGATGGTGGGGAACTGGCAAAATATTGTGATATTGAAATCCGTGCCCCACAATCAGAATATTCCGACAGGGTGCAGGAAATCCATATTAAGATCATTCATTCACTTGTCCACTATTTAGAGCAAAATCTATAATCCACAGAATTTGTCAGAGAAATACAAAGAAACAGAATGTTATGGATTGTTATAAGTTATATGTTAACTATTTAAGAACAGCTAAATTGAATATTAAAGCTGATGGCAAAATAATATGTTTCATGAGATTATAGTAGCTTATAACTTATAACTTTTAACATATAACCTATTAACATAAAAAAAGAGACTCTTGAAAACTGTCCATGAGACTCCTTCTCCCAAATGGATTCCCTTGGGGGGAGAGTGGTTACATAGAATGAATTACAGGCTTTTATTTGTTCTACTGATGATAATTATTTGTTCTTCTTGCGTAAAGGAAGATTTCAGTAAGATCAAGGTGTCCTTTCAATGGAATCCGGAATTTTCCGCCCCGGTGGGGTATAAAATAATAACCCTTACGAATAATTATCCAGGTTTTGATTCGACACAGCTGGATTATGATTTTATTACCCAATTTCCTGATTGGGCAATAGAGGAGTTTATAATCCTTCAGGATACTGTCAATTTTGACTTCAGTTCATCCTTTGACCAGACTGAATATATTGAAAAGTTATTGTTCAGGTTAAACTCGTGGAATTCATTCCCGGTTAATACCGATATTAATCTCTATTTTGCTGAATCCTCCTATGTAATAGTTGATTCAATGAATGTTTCTTTAGAACCCGGCAAAGTAAATAATGAGGGAGAGGTGGTTTCAGTAACAGCAAAAACTCAGGATTTTATTTTTGAAGAAGGCCGGATTGAAGGTCTGGAAAACGTAAATTTTATTATACTGATTGGAGAAATTAATAATTTCCAGCCCGATACATCATTTTTAAAATACTATCCGGACTGTTTTATAAAATTCCAATTGGGTGTTCAGGCTAAATTGAGTATAGAGATTTCCGGTTCATAGAGGTTGAACAAAAAGTTACCTCCTATCCCTGCCGTTGAGAGAGGAAAGGTTAACGCATTGATAATCAATATTTTCCCTCCTTGGATGAGGAGGGGTGGTCCTCCGGATGACGGACCGGGGTGGTTTGATACTTTTTAAATAGCTCCAAACTTCAATAATTGGGTTAATTAATGCTTTTCAAAAAAATCGTATTCTTCCGCCTTTTTTTCCTGTTGATTTTAGCAGAAGCTCCTCTGCCCGGCCAGCAAAGTCTCACTTTTTTCTTTATGCATGATGTTCCACAGTCGAACCTTGTTAATCCGGCTATTCAACCGGAATGCCGGTTATTTATTGGGGTACCCGGTTTGTCTTCCATCCATTTCAATTATAATAATACTGCTTTTGCATATGGTGATATACTGAATCGAATTCCGAATACCGATTCGTTACAATTGAATTTGGATCAATGGGTAAAACAACTGCACCGGACTGATTTAATTGGATTTGAAACCATTGCCAATGTTTTTTCTTTAGGAATCAGGTATCGCAAGTATTATTTTATTTTCAATTTAACGGAAAAAGCTGAAGTATCTGGTTTTATCCCCGGAGAACTGGTTGAGCTGGCATGGTGGGGCAATAGCCGGTTTCTCGGGAAAAAGGCAAAATTTAACAGCCTTGGTGTTTCGGCAAATTATTACCGGGAATATGCTTTTGGCGTTTCAAAAGTAATTGATAAAACCCTTACCTGGGGGGGCAGGGCAAAAATGCTTTTTGGAAAAGCCAACATAACCACTTCCCGGGGTAAAGGCTCTCTTTTTACTGATGAGCAGACCTTTGATCTGCTCTTACGCTCATCATTCCGCCTAAACAGCTCTTTCCCTTTAACAACCAGGGTGAATGGACAGGGGAATCTAGATCAAATTGATATCGATGGAAATATCGACTGGTTCGGATTATTGATGAACGGCCAAAACAAAGGTTTGTCTTTTGATGGAGGATTTGTTTATAATTATGATGAAAAAATCCAATTATCCGGGAGTATTTTGGATTTAGGCTTGATCAGGTGGAAATCGGATGTATCAAATTTTACCCAGGATGGGGAAATAAGCTATACGGGAACAGGTGATAATTCTGATTTTAATTCAGCGCAATATATTAATAATTTTATAGATACGCTTGAAAATG
>JAUWBB010000069.1 GCA_030605195.1 Bacteroidota bacterium | reverse complement strand
GAATTAGGGAAGCTTGTAGCACAATGTCTTAATTTGGTGTATTGTTCATTTATTTATTTTGTAATTTCTTAGATTAATTAGGTCAATTATAAATTAGGTTAATTTAACGTGAGTTCGATGTTTACATGATGTCAGGTGTTTCCACCTGACATTGAATACTGGAGTAATTAAAATCTTGCCATATCATTAATAATTTTAAAACTACTCGTAATTGAACCATTGCATCCTTACCCCGAAGGGGTATAACCTTGAATAACCACCGGTGTTCCATAGCTCCAAAGGAATCCCTTCGGGAGAATGCCTATGGCAAAACCGGTGGGATATAATGCCGTACTCCCACCAACCCCGTGGTTGAACTTAAAATTATCGTTATTTAATTCAACCCTTTTAGGGTTGTGGGTTAATACTTATCGTTAAAACCCGGCACTTCGTACCGGGTTATTCATATTTAAATCCCGTTCGGGATTTCTCAACTTGCTCTTCTTAACATTCTGCTCCATTCTTAACAGATTATTCAATACTTGTTTGTTTTCTTCTTAGTAACTGTACTATTAATAAAAATCATTACCGTTACCTTTATTGTGAAGAGACACACATCCGGCGGGACATCCCTCCTTATCTAAGGAAAGAAATTTATTGATAATTAATAAATTATTTTTTCTTAACAGTTCGATTTATGTTACTATTCCGTTATTGTTGTGCCGGACTGCCGGCTGGTGTTTCCTCTGATTTTGGAAAAAATGTATATTCCGGACCGAACTGCTCAAGAAACTCCAGGCTAAAAGCCCTGAATGTATAAGATATTGGTAAAGTAACAACGGAACCGATATATGGAATTATTAGCAGTAAAAATCCAATACAGCAGGTTAATAATCCAAAGAGGATAACGCAAATTACGACAAGAATTATCAGCAGAAAGATTATTATACCATACAATACAAAATACAGAAAATGCTGAGTGAACAGTGGCAGAAACCGGTTCCATGCCTTGATGGCTGTCAGGTTATATTTGTACATTATTGGAACAACAAAGTCGTTTAAAAACAAAGAAATATATCCGGTAATAAGTATGAATGTAAGGAATAGCATCACCATTCCAATGATGGAAGAAACTTTCTGCGCCCCTGAAATATCACCATGAAACATACTCAGTATAATACTAAAGAAAAAGATCAACATGGCTATAAATGCAGCGAGGCAGATAAAACCATAAACCAGTCGCCAGAGGAACAATGAGTCACCCTGTATTTTATACTGATACCATGGTTTAGTTATTTGGGCTTTATCATGTACAACGTTATCCAGAAACATGAATTTGCCTCTGGAACTAAGCCAGATAAAGAGAATGGCTAAAGAGATAAAGAATACCAGACCAAACAAGATGAGGGAAAACCATCCGGGATGGTTCATTAGCCAATCCCATGCTTCTGACGGGAAGTCAGCAATATTATTCAGATCATGAAAACCATCCCATTTTTTATTACCTCCACCACCTCTTCCGCCAGGTCTATCCAGCAATCCTGCTAAAAATGCAGTAAATCCAACAACAAACCATTTGTTAAGGTCAAAAGGTTGGAAAAGGGCTTTTTTCATGCGGGCCCAGCCTCGTGAGAACGGTTCAAAATATAAGATATTCATGATATAATTTTTTTTCGGTTATTACTGAATAAAAATAATATTTTTATCTGGATTAAATAATAAATATATTTGGTTTAACAAAACTTTGGTAATTAGCCTGAAAAATTACCTTTGTTGAAATCTCTTTACTAAGTTCAAATAAATTTTTCAGGCAGTTATTGAGTTATTGGTTAATAGTTAACTAAAAATAAAAACAAAAAATGAATCATTGATTAAAATTGAGGATAAGTTTTTACAAATTTTTACAAACCATTAACAATTAACATTTTAGCTATTGACAGGTTAAATTACTTATAACCTTTTTTCTCCAAAATTAAAAGTAGCAACTTATGGAGGCACTATTATTGGGTTTAGGTACCGGTACAAGTTGCCTGTTATATTGCGGACCCGTTATAGTCCCCTACCTGCTTGCAGAGGGTGGCTCTCTGAAAAAAAGCTTTTTGGATATTAGTCTATTCCTGGGATCCAGATTTATTGCATATATGATTCTGGCGATTGTTGCCTCATTGATGGGAAATTCACTTTTTACAACTGAAATATATAGAAGTATCCTGACCGGAGCTGCTTATATTATACTTTCCACAACATTAATCATATATTCTTTTTTCAGAATTAAACATGTATGCAAGGCACGGAAATACTCTGATATTCTAAGTAATATCCCCTATAAATGGACACAGTCAGTACCTGTTGTAGCAGGTTTTGTTACCGGATTAAGCATTTGTCCTCCCCTTTTACTGGCTTTTGCCGGTGCGGCTTCAAAACAAAGTATTCAAGATAGTATGATATTCTTTCTTTTTTTCTTTCTGGGTACTTCGGTATATTTTTTCCCTTTAGCCTTTCTTGGTCTTACTCAACGAAAAAATGTAATACACATTATAGGTAAAATAGCTGCCGGTTTGGCCGGGGTTATCTATTTTATTAAAGGTGTATTATTAATATCAAATATAACATAATTATGAAATCTGACAAGGTAAAACTCCCGCCTTACACAACAGCAGGAAAATTTTGGAAATCACTTTTGATTTGCCTGCCAATGATCTTTATTACGTTCTTTTTTCTTACCGGTGGCGAGCCAGACTTTTCCGATACAACAAACAGTATAGCCTTTATATTGGTTTTCTTATTTCTCAATTTTTTGTTCTTTAAAATTATCTATACCGGTAAAACCGATAAATTCAGGGCTACAGGTTTTATTCTTTTTGCTGTTTTCCTTTCGCTGGTGTTCATTACCAATATGGTGGAAACCCGTGAAGGTATGTCTTTCTCATCAGCTGATTTGCTTGAATGTAATATTCCGTTCTGCCATATTGTGATTACCATGATTTTGATTCCAATTGTTTTCACAAATTCAATTATTTTCCCAGGATCCATATTGGATGGTTTTGCTCCTGTTTCTACTATGTTAATCCTTTGGATCCTTGCGAGTATCGCATTAGGAAAGGGATTTTGTAGTTGGGGGTGTTTTTACGGAGGCTGGGATGACGGCTTTTCCCGCATCCGCAAAAAACCGCTTGTTAAAAATATTAATACTATTTTCAGATGGTTCCCGTTTGCTGTGTTATTACTGGTAGCCTTAAGTGCCGCAATGACACTTACTCCTACCTACTGTGAATGGGCTTGCCCCTTTAAAACAGTAACTGAATTCGAAGCTGTTACGTCAACAGAAACATTAATTAAAACAATCATTTTCTTATTACTTTTTCTTGGTTTGGTAATCGTTTTACCAATCCTGACCAAAAAACGAATACAATGCGGTATGTTTTGCCCTATGGGGGCTCTTACCTCATTTACCAATAAAGTAAATCCTTTTGATGTCAGGATTGATAAAGAGAAATGTAAAGATTGTGGAATATGTGAAATAAAATGCCCGATACTGTCACTCGATCCAACAAGTATTGAAAAAGGGAAAACTCATTTCGTTTGTAGTAAATGCGGTAAGTGTATTGATGCTTGTCCAAACCAGGCTATTCATTACCACATAAAGGGAACTCCTGTAAACAAAAGAAATACTACTGCCCGTACATTGTTTGTTTTTAGTGGATTTTTGTTTCTGGCAATCTTTTCAGGGGGAACATTTCAAATGGGTATCATAAGGATTATCAATATTTTAACTACAGGAAGTTTTTTCTAATAAATATCATATTTCATTCAAAAACATTTTTAAAGTAAAATATAAAGAGATGAAAAAAATAGCAACAATTTGCGGATATATATGGGCTGTACTCTGCCTTCTTATTGTATTAATTATGTTCCCTGGATTAGGGTTTTTTTCAAAACAATTGGCTAGTCTTCCGTTTATGAAGATCAACCCGATTTATTCGGGAGGTGATGTTGAACAAATTAAAGAATGTAAAAATTATACCCTGCAAATTCACAAACCTGTATTTGAAGCATTAATAGGAGAAAGCTCAGAAGGTTTTATCCAGATTTCCTGGATCTGGAAAGATAGCTTACCCGGAATATTAAATGATTCAATTGACTATAACACAGACGGAAAACCCGATTTTATTATCACGGTATACACAACTAATGGTGATATACAAATTAATCCGCTGAATGAAAAAGTTAAAGCACTTATTGCCTCAGCCCAAACCGAAAATGGCTGGATTGCAAGAATAAAACTGAAAAAGTAAATAAATTAATGTAAATGAAAAGAAATAATTTTGTAAAAACAGGAATACTAATTCTCTCAATATCAGTAATTCCGATTCAACCGCTTCTTGCTCAGGAAGATAAAAACGAGTATAAAGAAAGTTGTACAAGTATAATGGTCGGTAAAGATGCCAGTGCCGATGGTTCTGTAATGACAAGTCATACGTGTGATGCATATTACCGGACCTGGCTGGAATTTGTTCCTGCTAAAGAGAATGAACCGGGTACAAAACATCCAATATATTGGGGTACTATGCACACCCATACTGCATGGAGCAGGGAAAAACTTGAGCATAAGGGGGAAATACCGGAAGCAGATAAGACATTTGCCTACCTGAACACTGCCTATCCCTGTTTGAATGAAAAACAGCTTGCTATTGGCGAAACAACTTTTGGTGGTCGCGTAGAATTGCGAAATAAAGAAGGTCTGTTTCTGATTGAAGAGTTGGAAAGAATTGCCTTGCAACGTTGCACTACGGCAAGACATGCAATTAAACTTATAGGTGAATTAATTAAAGAGTATGGTTATGCTGATGGTGGAGAATGTATAACAATTGCCGATCCGCATGAAGTGTGGCAAATGGAGATCCTTGGTGAAGGACCCGATAAAATTGGAGGAGTTTGGGCTGCGCAACGCATTCCGGATGATCATGTTGGCATTGCAGCTAATATATGCAGAATCGGAGAAATTGATCTTAAGGATCCCGACTATTTTATGGCATCAGACAATGTTTTTAAGGTAGCTAAGAAAATGAAATACTGGGATGGTAAACAACCATTTAAATTTTGGGAATCATATACCGGGAAAAAACCTTTCTCTATAAGGGAATATTTCGTTCTTAGTAGCTTAGCGCCTTCTCTGCACCTGGATTTTGAAGCCGAAGAATTACCATTTTCTGTGAAACCGGAGAAGAAAGTTGATATTCGTGAAATATTAAAATTCTTTCGCACAACGTACGAAGGTACAGAATGGGAGATGACAAAAAATCTCAAAATAACGGTTGAGCGTAAAGATGAAAATGACAGTGTACATGTAGATACAATTATCAGCCCAAGCGCCCATCCCTGGCTGGCACGGGATAAACGCAAGATGTTGAATTCAATAAAACCTGATGTTGTAATCAGGCACCGGCCTATAGCTGTTCAGTATTGTGCCTACTCATGGATAGTGCAGTTGAGAGATTGGCTACCCGATGAAATTGGAGGCAGACTGTGGTTTGGTTTTGATGTGCCCCGGGAAAGTCCCAGGATCCCAATCTACGCGGGTAATTTGAATCTGCCCAAAAGTTTTTCTATATGCGGGCAAGACCATTTCAGCCGTGAATCGGCCGTATGGGCTTTTCGAAGAGCAAACCGTCTGGCAATGGTAAAGTGGGGCGAAGGAAAGGAAATCATCGAACCTGTTGTACAAGAATTTGAAAATAAGGCTTTTGACGAAATTGATTTTATTGAAAAAAGGGCTTTGGAATTGTTGAAGAAGGATGAAGAAAATGCAAAAAACGGGATCGAAACTCAATTGTGCCGTGAATTTCTTACCAGATATTCAAATGATTTTGCCAGGGCAGCCATTGACAGGTGGTGGGAGTTGGGTGATGAACTTTGGGTGAAGTTTAGGTGGGCATTTTAACGAGAAAGTGAAGTAACTTTCAAGAGTTGTTATCTTCAAGCAGGAAAAACAGAATATTTTTTTAAATATCGAACAAGGATTAACGATTTAAGAATTTAGAAGTAAGAAAGAAATGAATAAATTTGATTTGGAAGAACGATTGATTGATTTTTCAGTCCTGATAATTGAAATTGTAAATGAGATGCCTAATTCAAAAGCTGGAAATCATCTGTCAGGACAATTGGTCCGTTCCGGGACATCAGTTTCTCTAAATTATGGCGAAGCACAAAGTGGAGAGTCCAGAAAAGATTTTATTCATAAAATGAAAGTTGTTTTGAAAGAATTGAGAGAAACGTTTATCTGTCTGAAAGTAATCCACAAAACAAAGCTATACAAAACAGAAGCAAAAATTGAAAAAGCTATAAAAGAGAATGACGAACTGATTTCTATTTTTGTAAAAAGTGTTGAAACTGCTCAAAAAAATCTGAATCAATAAAAAAATCATTATTCGTAAATAAATCAAAAATCGTTAATCGGTGTTCCTTGTTCTTAAATCAAATAAAGAAGACAAAAAAGTTGGAAGATAACAAAAGCTATACCCAATGAGGGGTGAGTAGGACGAAGCTTAGTCACCACATCATTCCCCATTCCCCTGCCAACCGCATATACTGCCTGCTGCCTACTTATTCCTGCTACTGCTACTGCTACTGCTACCGCTACTGCTACTGCCACTTTTTCCTAAGCCTTTGAGGATAAAATCGTCCGACCGCTTTGCCGGATGTAGGGTGGAGCGGTCCGACGAATAAGGAGTGAGCAGAGAATTGTGTCACTTATGCCTTTTTGTTATCCTTTAAAGGCATATCTAAATAAAACGGATAGTTTGGGTTTCTGGCCACTTGTCAGTATTAATGCTCTGAATATTCGTGATCCTACAGTAAAACGACTTTCAAGATTGTTCGTGCAGAAGAATTCAATAAAAATCCGCTTAGCGGATTAAAAAACGACTAGGCGAGTCGTTCTATAAAAAAAGCTTTATTATGTTCTCAATAAGAAAAAAACAATTACTTTTGCAACGCTCAAGAAAATGGTGACGTAGTTCAGTTTGGTTAGAATGCCGGCCTGTCACGCCGGAGGTCGCGAGTTCGAGTCTCGTCGTCACCGCAACAGACAAAAACCCCGCAGTCATGTGGGGTTTTTTATTTTCCTGAATGCATTGCAAACTTGTTTGCATAAGAATGATTGGGAAATAAAAAATTGGTTGCGAAGCCGGCGGTTTTTGTCTGGTGCAAAGTGGCCCCTCTGAGTCCGCCGACCGAAGGGAGGCAGTCTCGTCGTCACCGCAACTATCCAAGCCGTCACACAAAGTGTGGCGGTTTTGTTTTTTATGGAGGCTAATAAAGTTTACTTTTCGAAGTTTCCATGAAAAACAAACATCCAGGGTAATACCTTGGTAGGCAGGAGCGAGATAATGCTTTAGAAGTGTTTAAAATAGGCCAAAACTTTGGCAAACATTGATTTTTATCCTGTTTGTACGAAAAACGGAAGAGGTGAAAAGATTGAAGCATTGAGGCGGGAATAAAAAAGGATCAAACATTTGGAAAATTGATAAAGGTTTTTTATTTATGGATTGAATAAAAATTAACGATTTGATATTAAAGAATAGATTTTTTAACTTTATCGAAAATAAACTTCTTTTATTATGTTGAAAAAAGAATTTGATTACTTTTTAGAACATCAAGAGGAACTTGTTAAAAAACACAAGGGGAAATATCTTGTAATTAAAGACCAGGCAATAATCGGTGTATTTGAAAAGGAAATTGAGGCTTATGAGGAAATGTCAAAAAAACATGAATTAGGTACTTTTTTAATTCAACATTGTTTGTCAGGAAAAGACACTTTTACTCAAGTATTTCATACAAGAAGAGCTATCTTTGCGGAATAATAAATGCCACTGAAAAGGCCAAGTCCCTTACCTCTTAAGAAAAACCCAAATAGGAATGATCCTTGCCCATGCGGTAGTGGGAAGAAATACAAATATTGTTGTGGAAGAAAGAAAACTTAGGTTCGAGATTATTTAGAATCAAAGGCCATCCTTCGGGGCGATATATTGTTTAAGTATTGTTGAAGTAAACAAAAAAGAAAAAGGCATTATATACCAATTTGCTACCGGTATTTTAACAGCCTGCCTAAACAACTAATACACAACTATTAATAAATACATTCCTAGTCTCGTCGTCACCGCAAAATAAAATCATATCACCTGCCCAGCACTTCTCTTTTGATTCTTTGAATATGTCCGCGTCCCATGGCTTTTACCTCGCAGCCCAATTCAAAGTAACGATAGATATTGTCATCTGTAAGAATCCCGAAACAATCGATCACCACAATCGGGGCACCGGATGATTTCACAACTTCGTCAGGCGACAGGTCCAGGTATTCTTTATGCGGAACAGCAAAAATTACCTCTTCGACTCCTTCCAGGGCTTTATCCATATCTTTCAGAACTATGATATCCTGTAACTTGTCCTGGTTTCTGAAAAAACGTTTCCATGAATGACCCGGTGCAGGATAAACATCCTGATTTTCCAGTTCGTACCAATGTTCAACATAAGGATCATGTATTCTCATTTCAGCGCCCATCTCTGTTAGCTTACGAACAACCAGTTCACTGCCACTATACCGTGTATCGCCAACATCCTGTCTGTAACTGGCCCCGCATATTAAAACCTCTGCACCGGCAATATGACGTGCCATGTTTCGAAGTGCATCACGGGTAAGCTGGGCAACATGCAATCCCCTTGTATCATTTATATCAATTGCTGCAGGAGTAATTTTAAAATTTGTTTCTCCGTCCTCAAAGCCAAGGATATGTTCGTATGCCCAGTAGCCTAAACCGCCATCCTTGGGAAGACAGTAGCCTCCAATACCTGGGCCGGGAAAAATAATATTGCTATGGGTTGGTCGAACTTTTATGGCTTTAATAACTTTTACCAGGTCTACACCATTCTTTTCCGAAAACAAACTCCATTCATTCAGAAAAGCCAATATTGTAGCACGATAGGAATTCTCAACAATCTTAGTGGTTTCTGATTCAATCGGACGATCCATTACCGTTAGAGGATAATCACGTGTATTCAGCACTTCTTTTAAAAACTTTTCTACACGTTCCTGCGCCACCTGATCACAACCGGCACATACTCTCCAAAAATCCCGAATGCTCGATACGTATTCCTTCCCCGGCATTACCCGTTCAAAACTATGTGCAAGGATTGGTATGGTACCCAAACCACGCCGGGCAAATGCTTTCTTCAGGATAGGCCAGGCAATAAATTCTGTGGTTCCCGGTGCTACAGTTGTTTCGATTAAAACGAGGCAGTCAGGTGGTATCTTCTGACCAATGGTTTTCAGAGTGGCTTCAAGCGCAGCCATATCAGCTTCGCCGGTACGCATATTGCCAAGGTCGGATTTAATATAATCGCATTGAACATCAACAACAACACAGTCTGCCAAGTTCAGGCAGTCACTGTTAAATGTTGCGACCAGGTTTTCTTTCCTGAGCACTGTACGCTCAATCATCTCATCAACCTCGGGGTCTTCTGCCTTTACAGGTGCAACTCCACGATTAAGCAGTGGTATCTTCCAGTAGCTTCTGGCACTGGGCCTTTGACAACCAATAACAAACTTGGTTGAGCAACCATTTTCGTCTTCTGTATCAGCAACAATTGCAGCCATAACTGCTCCTACAAAACCAATCCCCATAACAACAACAATTTCCTTATTGTCTTTACGTGTAAGTTCCACTAAATTTTTTACACGTTCATATTCTTTCTGATAATCCTGCTCTGGCGGCAAAATAAACTCTTCACCAGCCGGACTAACCGAAACCTTACTTTTATTCTTTCCAGTCATAATAATTATTTTGAGTAAATATCCACCCTCTAAGAAGGTGGCTTTGAATTGCACCCATTGGGCGCTTTATTAATAATGATCAAGGAATGTTGGAAAAATGGAAAAATTGTTACTTTCAAAGACTCGAACAGGAGCCAATTCCAACATTCCAATATTCCAATAATTTCTATCATGTATAACAAAAAAAGAACATAACCACCATCAAAGAAGGTGGATTTCTAATTCAAATTAAAATTGTTTTAGTAATTTTACTCTGCAAAGAAACACAATTAAAAGAATTGTGGTGAAAAGTAGGAAAAAAACTTTTTAAATCAACGGAAAATGAATCCAAACATTGAAAAATTAACTAAACTCAAAATTACTCCTGTTATCAAAATTGAAAACTCAAGCGCTACTATTCCCCTTGGAGAGGCTCTTATAAAAGGAGGCCTGCCGGCAGCTGAAATAACTTACCGCACGGATGCTGCTGAAAATGCAATTAAAATAGTTAGAAAAGAATTTCCTGGTATACTGCTTGGGGCAGGAACGATCCTTACAATTGACCAGGTCAAATCGGCAATAAATGCAGGTGCTCAGTTTTTAGTCTCGCCAGGATTTAATCCCCGGATTGTTGACTATTGCATGGAAAATAACATTACCATCATCCCCGGAATTAATACACCATCAGAAATTGAACAGGCTTTGGAACGGGGATTAAGGTATCTAAAATTCTTTCCTGCCGAAGCTTCAGGCGGCTTATTGTACCTAAATGCCATGGCTGCTCCTTATATTAATGTAAAATTTATGCCAACCGGAGGGATAAACCTGAATAATCTTAAAGAATACCTTGCAAATAAATATGTCTTTGCATGTGGTGGCAGTTGGATGGTTAAAACCAGCCTGATATCAGAGGGCAGGTTTGAGGAGATTGAAAGGTTAGTTAGGCAGGCGGTGAGAATGGTGGAAGGGTTGTAGTTTATAGTTTGTAGTTTGTAGCCTGCC
>JAUWBB010000323.1 GCA_030605195.1 Bacteroidota bacterium | reverse complement strand
GGTATGAGAGCTTCCCTGGGTGCAATTGAGAGGGTAGAGATAGATCCGGAAACCGGCATGGCCAGCTATTCAACTATTGGCAATGTGAAACCTCGGGGAATTTGCGGAACCGGAATGATTTCCTTACTGGCAAATCTGCTTCTGACCGGTTGGATTGATTCCGCGGGTAAACTTAACAGGACCAGAGCATGTCGGGCAATTTCTGTTTCCGGAAGACATGCAATTTATACCGTTGTACCATCGGAGGAAAGCGATACTTCGAAATCCATCATAATTTCTGAACTGAATATTGAAAATATTATCAGGGCAAAAGCTGCTATATATTCAGCCAGTTCTCTTCTGCTTGATCAAATCGGGATCAGGTTTGAGGATATTACAAACATATATATCGCCGGAGGATTTGGACGATTCCTGGATTTGAAAATGGCAACTGTTATTGGCTTAATCCCTGATTTGCCATCTGAAAAATTCAAATATATCGGGAATGCCTCGCTCATAGGTTCATATATGATTTTAGTTTCACAAGATTACAAAGAAAAGCAATTGAAACTTGCTAACCGAATGACATATATAGATTTAGGTAAAAATCCGAATTACATGGATAAATATACAGCTGCTCTTTTCTTACCTCATACCGATATGGCTTCATTTCCCTCTGTAAAACCGCTGATAAAAATTAAAATTTAAATTCTGAAAGATCATGGTAAGATGCCCGGGACAGGATCAAAGGCTTTGGAAACCGGAAGACATTTTTGATGTCAGGTGCCCGAATTGTAAACATGAAATTGAATTCTGGAAAGACGAATCTTACCGGGAATGCCTGGATTGTAAGAAGATAATCAGGAATCCCCGACTTGATATTGGTTGTGCAGAATGGTGTAAATTCAGCAAGGAATGTTTACTCGGGGATTTAATTGATAATAAGTAATACCTGGTTGTACCCCGTGGAATTATCAAATTCGGACTAATTTGGTGTGAAAATTATCCAGTCAGGGCCTAACTTTAAGTCAGACTTAGACTGACAATTCCATTGCGAACTTTTTTAGACCCTTTCTATACCAAAAAACCTTCCAGTGTCCAACGGACCTGGAAGAGTTAGAGATAATACAATAAACTTAACCACTAAATAAATTTACCAGGTTAGGTTACATAAAACCAGGTCCAGCGCATTTACAACCTGATCAGCATTTTCTTTTGTGAAGACCAACGGCGGTTTAATCTTCAAAACATTATGAAGGGGGCCATCAATACTTATTAATATACCTTGTTCCTTCATTGCTTCAATGATGTATGATGCCTGTTTTGCTGCAGGTTCCATGGTTTCACTGTTCAGTACAAGTTCAACACCAATGAACAGACCCAATCCCCTTACATCTCCAAAAATGGAATATTTTGATTTCAGTTTATTTAGCCCGGATAGTAGGTAAGCGCCTACTTTCAAGGCATTCTCCTGTAGTTTCTCATTCTCAATAACATCCAAAACCGCTAAACCCACAGCGCAGGATACGGGATTTCCTCCAAACGTGTTAAAATATTCCAGGCCATTATCAAAAAATCCGGCAATTTCAGGAGTGGTTATCAGGGCTGCCAGCGGATGTCCGTTCCCAATGGGTTTTCCAAGTGTAACAATGTCGGGGATCACACCCTGGGTTTCAAATCCCCAGAAATGGGCTCCAACCCGTCCAAATCCGACATGAACTTCATCGGCAATGCATATACCCCCGGCTTCCCGGATATGCTGAAAGGCTGTTTTAAGGTAATCCTCGGGTAGTACGATCTGTCCGCCACAACCCATCAAGGGTTCGCAGAAAAAGGCAGCTAACCCTTTCCCTTGTTCCTTTATCTTCGAAATAGCCTCCAGGATATGTCCTGCATATTTTTTCCCTGCATCATGTTCTTCAGATTTATAAAGTCCCCTGTAAACATCGGGCATTATTACCTTGTGAATAAAAGACTCAGGACCGGTTCCGCCGGGGCCATCGAATTTATAAGGACTTATTTCGATTAGAGAAGAAGTATTCCCGTGATATGCATTGTCAATTACAATGCAGTCCTTTTGTTTTGTATATGTCCGTGCCATTCGCAGTGCAAGGTCATTGGCTTCACTTCCGGAATTAACAAAAAAGCAAACTTTTAGTGGTTCGGGCAATAGGGAAGTAAGGCGTTTTGCATATAATACAAGGTTTTTATGCAAATATCTTGTATTGGTATTAAGAATTGCAATTTGCTTCCGAGCAGCTCTGACGACATGAGGATGACAATGCCCGACATGACATACATTATTGATGCAATCAAGGTATGTCTGCCCGGTATCATCATATAAATATTGCATTGCTCCCATGATGATATTCAGGGGTTTCCGGTAAGCAATACTCAAAGATCTTCCAATGTGGATTTCTCTTTCCTTTAATATTTCAACGTTTGTTTTTCCGTATTGTAAAGGTGTGTTTATTTGACAAGCATTCCTGAAAGCCTGATGCGCTTTTACGGGATTTATTTCAATGAGTTTTTCCAGCAAAATCCAGGCAGGATTTTCTGAAAGTGTCAGATATTTATTTTCCGGTTGTAATTTTTTCTGGTAAGCCGATAAAGTAACACTGGTGCTAAGTCTTGTACAAATTAGATAAAAAAGAATTTTAAGTTCCGGTTCTGTTAAAGGGAAAATCGTATTATAACCTTGTATTACCGGGATAGCGGTTTCCAGTGGGTTTCCTTTATTGAACATTGCATAGGCAAGGGCAATAGCCAGTTCACAAATCGTGTATGTATGGATCAAATCCCCGAAATCGATGATCCCAACCACTTTTTTTTTACCGTTGTTTTTCTTTCTTAAAAGAACATTGTTGTCGTTGGCATCGTTGTGAATTACGCTGGACCGGAGTTCGGGGAGAATGGGTAAAACAGAGGTTTCGAATTGTAAAAAGAAATACTCTGCCAGGCTTCTCCTGTGTGGATTGTCAATATGTCTGGTGAAATGAATGATATCCCTTCCATTTTTCAAATCCCAGAGAAAGTATCTGTCAACTGCAGGGTGGGTGAAGTTTTTCAGTGTTTTATCCAGGTTTCCAAGGAAAACACCCAAACTGTGTAATAAATCAGCCGTTGGTGACAGTTCTTCCGATAGGAATTTGCCCCGGATGTAAGTAAGCAAGCGAACAGAATACGTTTTTTTGTTTTTACTAATTACTGATTCGATCTGTCTGCCTGATACGGAAGGTATAACACCAGGACACTCCACAACCGTAGAATGGTCCGTAATATGTTTCATTGCCAGGTTTTGTGCCTCAAGTATATGTTCAGTCTCGGAAGGATTACTGATCTTTAATACATACTCTTTACCTGATGGATCGGTCACGTGAAAATTTTGGTCGATATAACTTGAAAGTTGCCTGGAAGTGACCTTCAGGCCATAATATTCTCCGGCAATTCGGACAGCATCGATCTCAGAAAAACCTGGAGGTAAGGAATTGATTATTGCCATTGGTTTAGTTCCTAAATTGAGTTATTTTATAAAATTAACTTTTTTACGATGCTGTCGGATGTTTCCATCCGACAGTTAATGATATGGCAAGATTTTAATTGCTCCAGTATTCAATGTCAGGTGGAAACACCTGACATCATGTAATTGAGTTATTTTATAAAATTAACTTTTTTCAGGCATTTTAGGCACTTCTTCATTTAGTCACTTTAGTCACTTTAGACACTTCTTTTTAATGTATGATTGTGTACATATGAGAAAAGCCTTATGCATAGCACAAAGCTTATAAAATTAGAGATTTTTTTCTAAGAAATTTGATCCTGAAAAACGGATAAGGATTTTTGGCTAAAAAAACCTTTATAAATTCCCATTTACTTTATAACAGTTTTAAACGGACTTTTTTTGGTAATCGTTCCGTCAGGCAACTCATAATGTATACACCCA
>JAUWBB010000219.1 GCA_030605195.1 Bacteroidota bacterium | reverse complement strand
AAAGTCAGTTAGTAATTCAGAATTTTTAATTGGCGATTGCAAAGCATCTGAAAGATAATCTTTCAGTCCCTAACGGGACGTGACACTTTTTTTAACGTTCCGTTCCAGCCAATAAATTGGCTGTCTATTACCTTCCTGTCCGTACGGGACGTATTGTTTACAAAACAATTAGGCGCTTAGTCGACAACTTTTACCAAATATGTTGTTCAAATTGGATGTTGTCGATAGTAATTAAAATATATTTGGGTCATTCGCTACGCTGTCATTTGTTGTCATTTGCTTCGCTGTCATTGAAATACAACAAATGACTACGAATGACCCCGTGAAATATTGCTTCGCAATTTAACAGGGCAGGCTATTGAATGACAATGAATGACTGTCAGCTAATAATACTAAATTTGACAATCCCGCCGAAGGTGGCTTTATTTTAAAACTTGTTTTGAAAATAACATAGTAACATAGTAACTTATAACGTATAATTTGTAACAATTAACCTTAATATATAAAAAATACACTTGAAAACTAAACAGTTACTATTTTTTACTTTTACCTGGATTAGTTAACATGCCTTAATCAGGATTCCGCCACCTTGTATTTTTTTTCATTAAAATACGCGAATGTAGCCAGTAAAATAACCGTCAACACAGAGTAGTAAACAAATGAAGGTACGGGTACAGGATCGCCCTGTGCGTAGGAATGCAAACCCGACAGATAATAATTAACCCCAAAGTAGGTCATTAACACCGAGCTAAATCCAATTAACGCGAAGATGTTAATTGCAAACCTGCTTTTTAAACCGGGGATTTGTCGTATGTGGGTAATGAAGGCGTAAATAAAGATGGTTACCAGAGACCATGTTTCTTTTGGATCCCAGCCCCAATATCTGCCCCATGATTCGTTTGCCCAGACTGCACCCAATAAGGTTCCAACAGTTAGGAAATACAAACCCAGGATCAAGGTCATTTCAACAATCCGTGTTATGGAAAAAATTTGTTCCTGTAAAGAAGTTTTATTCTTTTCGGTTTTTAATACATAAAGCACAAGGTTCAGAAACCCCAGAATTGCTCCCAGTCCAAGAAATCCATAGCTAGCTGTGATAATGGAAACATGCAGGGTAAGCCAATACGATTTTAAAACCGGTACGAGATTCGTAATTTCAGGGTTCATCCAGCTTAAATGGGCCACAAACAGGGTTAGGGATGAGAGAATGGCTGTTGCTGACAAGGCAAGGGGAGCCTTTTTTACAAAAATAAACCCGGCAAGCATGGTTACCCACGCAATATATATCATTGATTCAAAACCATTACTCCATGGTGCATGTCCCGAAATATACCATCTGGCTGCCAACCCCAGGGTATGAGCCAAAAATCCCACCAATAAAAGATATTTTACACCCGTTAAAACCGGTTTAATGTTCAAACCCGGAGTTAAAATCCGGATAATCAGAATAATCAGAAAAAACAACCCTATTAAGCCATAAAAGGGAAACAATCGTTTAAAAACATACAGATTATAATATAATATTTCAAGGTTGGATTTTGTTTTTGGAGGAATAACAGACTTGCCTTTAATTTGTTGGAATTTTTTTATGGATTCAAGATATTCATCCGGCCCTATCCAGATTCCCGTCGTTTTTGCTTCATTCAATGCTCCAAGGTATAACTGAAAAACACCCTTGACAAAGAGGGAATCGTCTTTTGTGACAAATTGATATGCATCAACCGGTGAATACCATGCATGGTTTATATCTCCTTCTTTTGGAAAAACCTTAAGAAAAGAACCGGTATAGATCGAATAACAGATGTTTACCCGTTCGTCAACATTGATGATTTCTTTATCAAATTTATTACGGGCTCCCGGTTTTTTGGAAAATGCCTTTTCTGCCAAATTCTGTAATCTATATGTCTGTCCTTTTTCAAATTCAAAGAAATCATTAAAAGATGCAAAGGTTCCTCTTATTCCAAGCAATCTTGATAATTCCGGATTTGAAACTTTTATCATGGGTACATTCCGCCAATAATACGGATCGGAGAACATACTGAGAAAGACCTGTATTGAAAACAATCCTTCAAATCTTTCCTTACGGGAAACTTTCCTGATCACATCCGAAGCCAATGTATTTAATGGCTCAATCCGGCCATCTTTGTCCTGGATCAGCAAATTTCCAAAATTTTTTGCATGCGGCAAATCGATGACATGACTACTTGTTCGAGCAATATCAACACTTTGCGTTTTCCCTGTTAAGCCATGCAGGAAGAAACCCGATGAAAAAACAAGGAAAATAAAAACAAACGTGAGATTTTTTTGCCGGGTTGTTGAAAGCGGTGTCAGGAACCGAAACCTGCTGTTCTTGTTTAAAATCGATAGAATAATACCCAGGGTCAATAAAAAATATCCAACATAAGTAATAAAAGTGCCAAGGGAATCGTGATTAACAGCAAGGATGGTACCCAATTCATCCCGGTCATATGAAGACTGGTAAAACCGGTAACCTTTGTATTTTAAAACATTATTCATAAATATCCTGAAAGGCTTTTCCACGTTGTTTTGTTCATCTATCACGATGACTTCACTTGCGAATGAAGACGGACTCATTGATCCCGGATATCTATCCAGTTGAAAATCTTTCAACTGAAGGGCAAACGGAAGTTCGAAAAATCTTGTACCGTATGTAAGTTTTACGTTTATACCCTCTATATCAATTTCGTTTTCCACTCTTGCCTGACCCATTTGATTCAAGAGTAAAATTTCTTTTGTTTCTTCTTTGTCTGAAACGCTGAACTTCAGTACATTAATTGATGTATGATAAGGATCTTCCGGTACGGGAATCCATTTTGTTGTGGCTTTGTCATAAAAGTCCAGTAGAACAATTTGTTGATCAAAAAGGGTATATATTTTCCCTTTTTCAAAAGGGTACAAAATCCCTTTCTCAAGATCCTCAGCCTCTACGCCCATCATTGGTCTAACCTGAGCATTTTCAGGGAACCGTATGATAAGACCGGAATCTCCATAATAAATGAAAATCCCATTTTTATCAACAGGGTCATTAAAACTAAATGTCCATCCACCATGAATTTTATGTTCCCCCTTTGTCAAGAAGATCTGTCGGCGTTTTTCCTTTCCTGAAATAATCAGTGATACAATGGGTTTGCCTTCCGGATCGGGAACAATCCTTTCTGATGCATTCGGGATGTAACCGGTCAACTTAACATGGATTTGTTTTCCGTCAAGTTTCATATTTTTCACGAAAGATTTTTTCAAACCTTTGGAAAACATTGTATTTTTCTCGAATACTTTTTTTGTTGAACCGTTATCAAGTACGATTTTCAAAAGCGTTCCATCCGATGTTATTGTATTTGTAACAGCCCCTTCCCTTATATGCATTGTTCCTTCAAAACCAAGATAACGTGTAACCCCGGCACCCAGAATAATCAACAAAAAGGAAAGATGAAACAAGAACAGGGTGATTTTCTTTCTTCTATACATCCGTGTTAGTATAATCCTGCCTGTTAAATTAACAGCGATGAAAAAAATCAATATTTCAAACCATTTGGCATTATAAACCATTGCCCTTGCGGTAAGAGTCCCGTAATCATTTTCCACAAAAGTTGCAACTGCAATCGATATGGCAAACATGATTAAAAGAGCCCCCATAAGTTCAGGAGAGAAGATCATATTATTAACCTTTTTCATAAAATCAATTTCAGATAAAAATGTCTTTTATTAAAAAATGCAACAAAAGTGGGAAAAATTTGTCAATTATTGTTAATCTATTAATCCATTTGCCGTTTCTTTGATAATATCCCAGGCTTTCACTATATGGTCTTCCTGAACATTAGTCTGAGCTGTGACTATCCGGATAACATAATTGCCATGGAGTTTTGTATGAGTGAGATACAATTTCCCTGTTTTATTGATTTGTGTCAATAATATCTCATTCAAACGATTTATCTCCTCCCGGTTCTTGATCTGTTGAGGTCTGTACCGGAAACAAACAGTATTTAATGGGACAGGTGCCATAATTTCAAAGGATGTATCATTTTCAATGATTTTATGGAGTTTCTGTGCCAATGAAACATGGTAACGAATTTTTTCCTGTAAACCACTAATCCCAAAACTCCTAATAACGAACCATAATTTCAGAGCCCTAAACCGCCGTCCCAGAGGTATTCCCCAATCTCTGTAATCATTTACCCCGCCCCTTGATCTGGTTTTAAGATATTCAGGCAGTATCTCCAACGTTTTGATCAATGCCTCTTTATCTTTTATAAAATAGGCCGAACAATCAAAGTTGGTAAACATCCACTTATGGGGATTAAACACGAAACTGTCGACATTTTCAATCCCTTCCAGCATCCACCGGTATTCAGGCAGGATAAGTGCTGTGCCCGCGTAAGCCGCATCAACATGTAACCATACGTTATATTTTTTGCATACTTCTCCAATCTCCCTGAGTGGATCAATGGCTGTTGTGCTCGTAGTGCCCATAGTAGCCACAACACAAACAGGCTTGTTGCCTTCATCAATATCTTTTTTGATTTTTTCGGCCAACTGATCCGCTTGCATTTTGAATTCACTGTCCACTTCTATCTTTACCAGGTTTTCCCTGCCAAATCCTGCAATTTTAACAGCTTTTTCAATTGATGAGTGTGTTTCAGATGAACAATATACCTTTAACCGGGAGTTACCCGTGAATCCTGACTGGTTTATCTTGTAGTTTGAATACTTCTCCCTGGCGGTCAGGATGGCTGCCAACGTAGCGGTTGAAGCGGCATCCTGTATAACACCTTCCAGATGATCCGGCAAACCAAGCATTTTGATCAGCCAATTCATCATCTTCTCTTCCAGTTCAGCAGCAGCAGGAGAAGTTTCCCATATCATGCATTGTGTCCCAAGAGTAGCTGTTAACATCTCGGCCAGTACAGATGGATAACTTGAATTGGCAGGGAAATAAGCAAAGAAGTTGGGGCTTTGCCAGTGTGTGATCCCCGGTAAGATAACCTGCCTGAAATCGTCCATAATATCATCCATTGATTCTCCCGTTTCAGGGGGATTATCGGGCAACTGATTAAAAATTTGTCCTGGATTAACTTGTGACTTTACTGGATACTGTTCAATATTTTCGAAGTAATCAGCCATCCAATCCACAAACTTGTGTGCGTATGCCCTGAACTCATTTGTCTGCATGATTATTATTTTTGTTGGATTTATTTTTTATTACCTGTTGTATATTCTATTTTTTCGTTCTCATATTGATTCTGTTCAGCTATAGGATATATGTATAGCTACATTCTCCAACAAAAGGAAGTTTTTAACATTCAGGATTTACAGAAAGTATTTGCCATGCTGGCAACTTTGCTGATATCTATTTCATTAATACAATTAAAATGTCCTTTGGGACACTTTTTATATCCTAATTTCGAACAGGGACGGCATGGCAGATCTTTTATTTCGATGATTTCTGAAACAGGATCAGGTAAATAAGGATACATTCCAAACTCCGGAACCGTACTTCCCCACACGGAGATGATTTTCTTTTTAAATGCAGCGGCTATGTGCATTAAACCGGTATCATGGGTAAGAATAAGCATGGATTGCCTCACTAATGAAGCACTCTGATTGATATTATATTTTCCACAGGCATTAAAAACCTTATCGCCAACATCAGAAACAACCTGGTTCCCTGATTCCGTATCACCCTG
>JAUWBB010000270.1 GCA_030605195.1 Bacteroidota bacterium | reverse complement strand
AAACAGATTTATAGAAAAAAGAACCTATTATTTTGGTATTGACCCTGGATTTAATGTTTGCTATGGAAATTACATCTATAAATATGAATATCAATAAACTACTGCCAACAAATAAACAATAGTATTGGTTGATACGGAAGTGGATTACAATACCCGCCAATTTTTAGCCGTAGCCGTTATATGGATATTTATTGGCGAGATTAATAATTATGCTTCCTTTTTTGATTTTCAAAAAAAGGCATTAACCGTTAAGTATATAATTCTGTATATTTTTATTGGTTATTTTTGCTTTTGGATTTTACAAGAACATCAGTGACAAAGAGCAAGGAAAAAATATTAATCCAATTGTTTGAAGACTGGGCAGGCGAAAAAGCATTGAAATTTTCCCCTTTACCGGAATCAGGATCCTACCGGGAGTATTACAGGATTTCAGGTCCGGGAAAAGTAGCTATCGGCGCTTATAATTCCGATAAGAAAGAAAACAGGGCTTTCCTTGGTTTTTCGGAATATTTTTTCAAACAGGGTCTGCCGGTTCCGGAAATTTATGCTGCAGATGAAGAAAAGAAAATATACCTTGAACAGGATCTTGGAAATATTACCTTGTATGCCTGGTTAACCGAGGTTAGAAAACAATCAGGATTTACCGGTGAACTAACCGGTATTTATAAAAAAGTTATTAAAGAGCTCATCCGCTTTCAGATTACCGGAGGAAAAGGAATCGACTACAAATTATGCTATCCGAGAGCAGACTTCGATAAACAGTCTATGTTGTGGGATATGCATTATTTCAAGTATTATTTCCTTAAACTGGCAAAGATCCCTTTTGATGAACAGAACCTGGAGGATGATTTTCATAGTTTAGCTGATTTTTTACTTGAAGCAGGCTGTGATTATTTCCTGTATAGGGATTTCCAGTCCAGAAATGTTATGTTGTTAAAAGGTAAGCCTTATTTTATTGATTATCAAGGAGGAAGGAGAGGAGCGCTGCAGTACGACCTTGCATCTATTTTGTACGATGGGAAAGCCGATATTCCGGAATCAGTCAGGGAAAAACTCCTGGATTATTATATACAGAAGATAAATAAGGTTATTGGCGTTGAACCGGACAAATTCCGGCGTTATTATTACGGATATGTTTTTATCCGTATCATGCAGGCGTTGGGAGCATATGGTTTCAGGGGTTTTTATGAACGGAAGGATCATTTCCTCCGGAGTATTCCTTATGCCATTAAGAACCTTGATTATTTGCTTCAATCACGTGATTTGCCATTAAAAACAGGTGCACTGAAGGACGCTTTTCACCTGTTGATACGTTCTGAGAAATTACTGAACATTGCCCGGACTTCGAAAAAGCTTACGGTATGTGTGAACAGTTTTTCATACCAAAGAGGGATCCCTGTTGATGTAACGGGTCATGGTGGTGGTTTTGTATTTGATTGCAGGGCTATCAATAATCCGGGCCGGCAGGAGAAATTCCAACATCTGACAGGAATGGACAAAGAAGTGAGAGAATTTCTTGACCAGGAAGAGGAGATGACCGGTTTTTTAGAGAATACGATGAAATTGGTTGATCAGACAGTGAAGAAGTACCAGGAAAGGAATTTTGCAAGCCTGATGGTGAACTATGGATGTACCGGGGGCCAACACCGGTCGGTATATGCAGCAGAGAAAATGGCTGAACATCTGAAAGAAAAATACGATATAGATGTGAAACTTCAGCACCAAGAGCAAGAGTTTTTTGTTTCTTAATACGTGATATAATAGATAGTGTTTGTCGATAAAGTCATTTGTAAACAAAAACAACAAAATACAAAATACAAAATCCAAATAATTTCCAATGTTCAAAAAACTAAATATCAAATAGTTGTTTGAAAATTCGAAATTGGAATTTGAATATTATTTGTTTTTTGTTATTTGCGGTTTGGAATTTCATACTTAAGCAAGCATTTTTAGTTTATGGACAAACTCTAATTAGTTGTATATTAATATTTTAACTCCGAACTCGCATTACGTTAAATAGAGTTGCTTAACTTAGCAATTGAATGAAGGCAATGATCTTCGCAGCCGGCATGGGAACCCGGCTTGGAAATACCACCCGAAATATTCCAAAAGCATTGGTTCCGGTTAAGGGTAGACCACTTCTTCAGATCGCCATTGAGAAACTGACATTTCATAATTTCAATCAGATTATTATAAATGTTCATCATTTTCCCGGTCAAATCAAGCAATTTCTGGAAACAAACAATAATTTTGGAGCAAAGATTGTTATTTCGGATGAAAGCGACCGCTTATTGGAAACAGGGGGAGGATTGAAAAAGGTTACCAGGTTCTTTTCAGGAGAACCTGCTTTCGTGGCATACAATGTGGATGTGTTAACCAACCTTGATCTGAATAAGATCTATGACTATCATATTCGTTCCGGTGCTATTGCAACACTTGCCGTCAGATCCCGGAAAACCAAACGATATATTTTGTCTGATGAGAAAAATACTTTATGCGGATGGGAAAACAAATCCACCGGTGAGAAGAAAATCGTCAGGGTGCCTGTTGGGAGATTGAAATCACACGGCTTTTCAGGCATTCATGTCCTCAGCCCTGCCATATTTGACTTGATGAATGAGAGGGATGTTTTTCCGATTATGGATACGTACTTAAAAATTGCTTCGGATTTTAAGATACTTACCCATAATCATGACAATGGGTTCTGGCTGGAGATTGGTAATGAGAAACGGCTTCAGGAAGCAGAATTGTTCTTTAATAATAAGGACATTATAGCTTCTGTTCAGTTGTAGAGCCGAATTGTATTCGGCTGGAAAAAACCCTGCCTGCCCGCCGTAGTATGCGAAGGCGTGGCAGAGTCTGTGAAGGAATGGAGGTTGAGATTAGTGTGGCAGTAGTAGTGGCAGGAGGCGGGGACAAGTAGGCAGTGAGCAGTATGCAGTAGGCAAGTATTGCTAAATTGTTAAATTGCTGAATTGTTGGAAACATTGCACAGAGCAAAGCGCAAAGGTTCAAACCACGAACTATAAGCTACAAACTACAAACCCCAGTGAAATATGCTCCTTCCCTGGTGAAATGTTTTCGTACATCAAATTTTACCCCGTAGGACAAATCCATAAATCCAACGGGGTGAACAGGGCAGGCTACAAACTATAAACCGGAAACCTCTACAGCTAACTATGCGTCTATAACCCCCGAACCTATCAGTTCATCGCCCTTATACCATGCTGCAAATTGCCCTGGTGCAATACCTCTTTGTAATTTTTCAAAGACGATATACATACCGTCTTCCTTTGAAAACAGCTTAGCCATTTGCAGTGGTTGCCTGTACCGTATTCTGACCATCATTTCATCTGACAGGCCCGGTTTGATTTCCATATCTTCCCTGATCCAGTGAATGTCGCTACGGTTTACCCGGAGACCTTTGCGGTTTAAACCCGGATGATCGTGTCCCTGTCCAACATAAAGAATATTATTTTCAACATCGACACTTATTACAAACAAAGGTTTTTCTTTACCCCCGACATTCAACCCTTTTCTCTGACCGATAGTATAAAAGACAGCACCTTTATGTCTGCCGGCGATATGTCCGTCTGACCGGTTGTAAAAATATGGCGCTGTAATACCTTTCAGATCCTCAATCGAAATGCCATCATCCGGAAAAGTAAAAGAATATTGTTTCCAGTTGTTCCAGTCAGCAGGTATTTCTATAATATCCCCGGGTTTTCCGGTGAGTTTTTGCTGTAAGAAGGTTGGTAAATCAACCTTACCGACAAAACAAATGCCTTGTGAATCCTTACGTTGTGCAGTTGCCAGGTTTAGTTCATTAGCAATTTTTCGTACCTCGGGTTTTATCGTTGTACCAAGTGGAAACAGAATCTTTTCTAACTGGTACCGGGAAACCTGGCACAAAAAGTAACTCTGGTCTTTGTTTTTATCGACACCTGCTAATAAACGGTAAACCTTCTTTCCATTAATTTCAATCTCTTCTTTTCTGCAATAATGTCCGGTTGCAACAAATTCAGCTCCAAGGGTTATAGCTTCTCTTATAAAGAGATCGAATTTTATTTCCCGGTTGCAAAGTACATCAGGATTTGGTGTCCTGCCTTTTTCATATTCAGCAAACATATAATCCACCACGCGTTCCCTGTATTCTTTGCTGAGGTCGACAGTATGGAAGGGGATATTCAGGTTTTTAGCCACCATTTCTGCATAGAGCACATCTTCGTCCCATGGACAATCTCCTTTCAAAACACCGGTAGTATCGTGCCAGTTTTTCATAAACAAACCCACAACGTCATGGCCCTGTTCTTTCAACAGGTGTGCAGCCACGCTGGAGTCGACACCACCTGACAAACCAATAACTATCCGGCTCATATGTTTTGAAGTTTCTAAACGGCAGCAAAATTAGGAAAAAAAAATGATAGCCGCTTAGCGGCTTTATTCGGCTTTGCTTTTGAAATAACCTGTAAATGGAAAATATTTGTATTTTAGCAAAAGAATATATGTTAAGCGGCGCAAAGCGCCACTTAACGGTACAAGCTGAAAAATTTACGAACAATATTAAAAAGAGAATTAACTTTATAGGTATATGCGTTTAGGTCGCACAAATTTAGAAATAAAATTTAACTTTGTCAAATGGAAACAAAGTTGGATTTTAGAGGCGTGAATTCTATCAATTTTTATAAACGTTTCAAGGATGATAAAGATTGTTATAATTA
>JAUWBB010000212.1 GCA_030605195.1 Bacteroidota bacterium | reverse complement strand
TGTTTTCATAACTATAAATATTTAAATCAATCCTTTAAAATATTTTTCTTTTATCATCTCTGCTTTTTCAATATCCTTTTTTGGAGTCTTGTTTGATTTTTTTATCAATCCGTGTGTGCATACAATTAATGTTTCCTTCTCTCCTGTGCTGTCCCAAAAAGCAAAGAGCCTAAAAAACTAATTACTGTTTTTTACCCTGAACTCAAAAATATCCTTGGAACTTTTAAGTTTCTCAAACCAATCACCAAAAACTCTCATTTTTGTTTTACGAATGGCATAGAACATTTTTTTTCTTGCCGAAATTTCAATATTGCCAACGAACTTTTCTGCCTCAGGAAGTAAAATTATTTCGATTGGTTTAATCATTTATCCTTTTTGTACAAATATACAAAATGTTTCCAAATACGTAAACATAATTATTATTTATTCGGGATGCTTATCCACTTGTTGGCAACTTGCTTATAATGTGAATAAACTTCACATTAATATTCCGTTATTTCCGGATAAAAGGAAGTATGTTCCGTTTTATTCCAAATATAATCAAAAATCCATGTCCTCAAAAGGACTATTTATACTTAAATACTTGTTCTTTTATCTTACAGTTTACCCCGTTGGAAATTCAGAAATTCCTACGGGATTTATCCCGTTGGAATAATTATTGGAAATTCCTACGGGATTTATCTGGGCTAGGTATTTAGATCCCGAATAGCTTCTGCCTGCCATAGGCATCCCTTTGGTACGAGTTACTTAAAATCGGAAGCTGTCCCTATTTACTCTTTATTTTGATAAAATTATTAAAAAGATTAATTTGGACTTTTTAGAATATAAATTCTAATACAATGAAACATATAAAATTTGGATTTGAATACTTAGCATTTATTGTACTTATAAGCATAGTACTATTACCTTACGGCTGCGACAAAACAGAAGAAACTGAAAACGAAACTCCAACTGTTACAGTAACCGATTACGATGGAAATACTTATAATACAATAAAAATAGGTAGCCAATGGTGGATGGCCAAAAACCTGAAAACCACTCATTATGCTAATGGAACTGAAATAACATTAGTTGAAAGCACTTCAAGCTGGGATGCTTTAGGTTACGATGACAAAGCATATTGTTATTACAACAACAATGAAAATAGTGAAGCCAGTACTTATGGCGCATTATACACCTGGGCAGCAGCCATGAATGGTGCTGCAAGCACCTACAATAACCCAAGTGGCGTGCAGGGAGTTTGCCCAACTGGCTGGCATTTACCAAGTGATAATGAATGGAAAGAACTGGAAATGCATTTGGGAATGTCACAGGCCGATGCCGATGAAAGAGGAAATAGAGGTACAAACGAAGGCAGCAAACTTGCCGGAAGCTCAAGCCTTTGGTCTGATGGGTGGTTGGAAAATGACGCTACATTTGGTACATTTGGATTTATAGCTCAGACGCGTGGGGCCGCCACCTGTACTACAATTACTCCAAAGTGTACCGGTACAACGACATCAAATCTGACGGCTTCTCGGTGCGCTGTGTCAAGGATAATTGACAATTTGGCTATTATTTAAAATTAACCCGTCGGACGAGTTACGACAAACGAAATGGGGCATGATCGGCAGGTAGGCGGCCGGACGGTGCCAACCACTTCTTCTATTATCAAACCAGATTTAGTTTCCGAAGGTCAAAAACCCCGACAGGGTTTCAACCATTTCGTGAACGAAGTGAACGTAATGTCTCATGAGCAGGTTTGAGCGAACGATTGGCTCGAACAAAGTAAGAGCCAATCTTCATGAGCTGGTTTCAGAACCTGGATTGTGGGTGGGAGCGAATAAACCCTGTCGGTGTTAATTCAGGGTTTGTCAACAACAACTCTGCCAGGTCTAAGAGACTCTGGCAGGTTGTTTGGGTCGAAGACTTGCTAATACTAATTACTCATAGCCCGAACTAAAACCGTAAATTATCTAAATTACTCGTAGCCCGAATTGAAATCGGGATACGAGTAATTAGGTTATTCTTTTTACCTGTGGGGTCAGACTGGTCAGATCCTCAATCTTTACAGGTTTTCCTGTCTCAATGCTTTTTCTTGCTGCTATACCGACTAAGATGGACATGGCGCCATCACGTGTTCCGGCACCATGTTTCAGGGGATCAGCCATTTCCGGATTTCTGAATATCTGATCCTGTAAACGCCTGTCTCCTCCACCATGGCCTCCCCCGGCCTTCGGTACTTTAACAGCTTCATACTTTCCAAAATTATCCATTACCATGATCACCTCGTAATCTGTTGCCTTTTGTTCCTCTTCCTGACTCATCTCTTTCCTGTGTAAATCCGACTGGTCAATTTTACCCGGAACACCTTTTTGCCACGGTATATCCTGCCATGAATCCAACCTGCCTTTAAATCCGTTAAACGCGATCCGCCAACCTTCATAAGGCGAATATGTGGTAAGAGAATAACTTACCTGGACATTATTGGCATATCTGATCTGCACCGCCATCTTATCATAAATATCAATTTCGTTCCTCCACAAACAGGCATCTCTTATATATCCGTCATATTTTTCGTTTGCAACATACAATTTCATGTATACATCATTGTTTGTAATATCCCAGAAAAATTTGCATTTTTCCTTAAAAGGACACTGGCGGCATTTTGTAGAACGGAATGAATTATTCTTTCCGTAATGTTCCAGATCACCATTAGCAAAGACTTCAACCGGATCTGAATCTATCAACCAGTTAAGCAGGATGGGTAAACAACGAACCGGCTACAACAGCACCGGTTGCAGTAATAAATTTTCTTCTTTTCATGATATTTTATTTAAAATCTTCAATTTCAGATATGATCTTATCCGCTTTTTCCTTAATGGTTTTCGATTCTTTTTTAAGTTCGTTAACAAATTTATTTTCTTCGAATTTTCCCAATACAGCTTCAAAATCCCTATCCCTGATGGAATTATCGCCATCAATACCAAAACCAATTCTCCTGTTCGAATCAAATTCTTTTTCAACGTCTTTAAGGATCATATTGTTGAGTTTTACTGCGCTTACTTGCCATTCAATGAGAATTTTAATGAGATGCCGTGGTTCAATGTCCTTGAAATCAACACCAATTTCCTTGTTAATTAAATCTGCACACCAGGCCCAGGCAAGTTCAATGTAATTATCATGAATTTTTTTCAGATTATCCGACAAATCATCGATTGTTTCAATTTTGCCCGACCTTATTGAATTCAAAAGATCCTCAATTGTACTTTTAGGGGCTAACATGCCGGACAGATCAATCCACTCGCCGCAACCATCTATACTTGCCGGCCTCAATCTTTCTTTGATAGTCACAAATGAGGTTGTATCAGAGATTCCTTCCAGACGTTTTACAATTTCGTTTCCAATATATACTTTCTTAGCCAGGTTATAGTACTTGCTGCTTGTGTTGAGCATAAGTCGCGAGATATTAATACCGTTACAGCTAACGTATTCCTGATTTTTTGAAGTCTTTTCATATAAATTTCTCAGAATTTTACCGGCGCGTATTATTTTTCCAGTTATGTAGGGATTAAAAAATTCAAAATTAATCAGGTCAAGTTTGGAAGAATCCTTACGCCGGTCCCGGGCAGGCCACTTGGTTCTGTCCCTGCGTGTTCCAACGGTAAAAAGATTCAATGCCGGAATTAACAAACTCCTGCTATTTTTTTCATTTATATATGAGAAGGGGAAATCTTCAGTATTGAAGTTGGAATTATGTTTTCCAATTACTACTGTGAAAGGACCGATCTTGCATGGCCACATAAGGTAAGAATTTGATCCTGTTTTTGAGCCACGCTCCAGGATTCCCTGATGCACCGGACCTAACTTATACATATGGTTGCTCTGGTTAGTCCCACTTCCGGCATTGAAAAAGGAGAAAAGCCCGGCTATAAGGAGTGTTGACTTATGGTGTGTTACTGTATAAGGACCGGCAAAAATACTGCATGCTTCCCCATGGAAAGCTTCAGAATTAGCAAAAAAACCTGAATTTTCTGCCGAATATTGTTTACCGATCTGTACTCCCTGCCCGATAAAACAATTATTTAATATTGAACTTCCATCAATTTTTGATCCCGAGAGAATAATAAATTTCCTGGCAGTAACACCTTCGCCAATAATAGCAGGGTCTTCCTTACAGCTTCCTATTGTGCCATCTTCCAGCAGGAGAGCTCCTGAAATCTGTGCGCACTCTCCTATATTAACATTACGAATTACAGAACTGTTGATAATCCTGGCCTTCTTTTTTATATATCCCCTTCCTGACTTCCTGGTTCCAACATAATGTTCTATCATCATCCTTAATTTTTCTATCAATAGGTTGTCGTGCCGGTAGTTAACTATAAGATATGCAATTTGGGAAGTGAGCTTGTCAAATATGGGAAGTTCTCTGCTGCCACCTTCATTAAGGATTTTAATTTCGGCGCCATTACCGAAAGTGTTTTTCTTACTTACCGCTAAGGTATTAAGGTTTTCTATAACAACATTACTTTCAATATCATAGCCTACAAGGTTATCTACACAAGAAATATATACATTGTCATCGATGGTACAGTTCCGGATATAACTGTTGTACAAACCACCGGGCTTTACAATTCCTTCACTTACTTCAAGCATTTCCGTAAAAACACCCAGTTTAACCTGTCCGTTAAATTGTACATTTTTAATTCCGGAAGTGGAAAATCCATCCTTTACCTGAACTGAAAACCAATCCGGAGCCGTACAACCTTGTTCCTCAAGAGATGCAATTTCATCTTTTTGTAGATCTCTGTAATTCAGTAGCTTCTTATCTGCTTGGTAACTTCTTCCGGGCTATTTCTTCGATATCTTTGAAATAATTTACAGTTTCAACCTGTAATTCCATGGTAGCCGGATCATCGCAAACGATAATTCCCTTACGGTGCAACTGCAGCATTGAAACGGTCCACATATGGCTGATTCCTCCCTCAACAACCTGGCGCAGTGCACGTGCTTTCCCAAAGCCTGTTATGATAATAAGAACTTCACGGGCATCCATAACCGTTCCTACCCCGACTGTAAGTGCAGTTGTAGGAACTTTTATGATATCGTTGTCAAAAAATCTTGAATTAGACAATATGGTATCGTAACTTAAGGTTTTAAGTCGTGTTCGTGAAGTAAGCGAAGAACCCGGCTCATTAAATGCTATATGCCCGTCAGGACCAATCCCCCCAAGGAAAAGATCAATACCACCATATTTTTCAATCTTCTCCTCATATTCTTTACATTCCTTTTCAAGATCAGCAGCATTACCATTAAGGATCTTAATATTCTCACGTTGTATATCGACGTCATTAAACAGATTGTCATACATAAAAAAATGGTAGCTCTCAGGATGATCTTCCGGTAATCCCACATATTCATCCATGTTAAATGTTACGACATTCTTAAATGAAATTTCACCAGCTTTGTGTAGCCTTATAATTTCTTTATACGTTGGAATTGGGGATGAACCCGTTGGTAGTCCCAGTACAAAAGGTTTTTCCGGTGTTGGATTGGCTTTCTTAATCTTGTCGACAATGTAAGCGGCAACCCATTTACCTACTTCTTCAGAATCTTTTTTAATAACAATTCTCATAGTGTGTGTTTTTAAATATTATTAAAGCATTATTTTAGCATCAGCCACAAAACACCCTTTATTCTCATCAAGAACAATTAAGGGATTAATATCAAGTTCCTGAATTTGAGGGCATTCAACAGCCATCTGACTCAAACGCATTATACAATCCAGGATAGCTTTAATATCCCGGGGAGGATTACCACGTTTGCCTGACAGGATTTGATATGTTTTTAACTGTTG
>JAUWBB010000364.1 GCA_030605195.1 Bacteroidota bacterium | reverse complement strand
ATTGCTCTCGCAATTGTGTACGGGTCTCGCCCGCCTGACGGGCAGTCGGACAGGCTGTCTGCACTCGCAACGGCTCGCATCATTCCTCAAGAAGTATAATCTTCCATTCTTCATGTCTCCTCTCCTCTTCTTCCTAATCTTCCCTACTCCTCTTCCGGACGTTCTGGCCAGCCAACCCTAAGATCATTCCAGTGAAGCATGGTGTTGAAGACCAGGGCATGGCTTCCATGAGTTTCCCATCGCCAGAAAGGACGGATTGCAAAAAGAACCACATGTCCCTTTCCAACGGGGACATCCACTACCGCAGGAGCACCAGCAAGTTCTTCTTCTCCTTTAAGCATACCACTTAATAATATATTCTTTTTTGGGAAATTAAGGATCACTCGTGGTACTTCCTTAGCCCAGACCTCATCCTTGAACCAATCAGGTGTACGGTAATTACCCACATTATTATCAACCTGAAAAACAGGAGATTGACTAAAATATACAGCCAAAGAATCATTGTAACCATATATTATCGGGCTTAATGTATCATTGACCATGGATTGCAATACCGTACCCCGCGCCTGCAGGTTCCTGGTTTGCCTGATCCTGATGCGACGGGTAATAGCCATATCAATTGGAAAGGATGCAGTGCTTCCTTCTGTGATAAAAACCCCACCACTTTCAATAAATTCCTTTAAATGTTTGACCCCATCATAGCCCATACCCAGACGCATATCTTCGGTTTCGTCTATCAAACCAATATGCTGGTATTTTTCGGTTTGTTTCCATGGAATTGGATCACCAACCATAGATGTACCAGAGACAAGGTTCTGTGAGGAAGCCCTGGTACGAGGTAAAATGATTACATCAAATAAAGAAAGATCAGTCGTAGCCAATTCCTGTTCTGAGAGATAAGTATATGGTATACCAATATGATCAAAAGCATAGCGCCACCAACCGGCATCCTGGGGAGTTGATATCCAGGTATGTACCAATGCAACTCGTGGTACTTCGACGTCGTGTGTTGGCACTTCTGAAAAATTGGACACTCCTTGCACCGTTAATCCAAGCTCTTGAACAGTGTGTTGAAGCTGGTTTACAAGATCTGCCGGATTATTTTCAGCGGGAATAATTAAACTGCCTGCTTCGTATTTATGTTTATCGACTTCAAAGCTTGTTTCGGATGCCAGCATTTTAATGTCTTTTAATTTGAACCGAAAGACCGTTATATTGTCTTCGGTGTTATTGTTAAGAATATAATATGGTTTTCCTTTACCTTCAAGTAATCCAGAGGTTTGAACTGGTTCTATAACCTGGCTCATTTTTGCACTTAAGATATTTGGATCGTCAACCCGCCAGACTTTAACCTGATGCAAAAGAGGCAGGCACCATCCTGTATCATCATAAGATGGACTGGCATCTTTTGGAAAGTTTTGCTTATCCAATAAAATACGAATCAGGGTTCTGTAAGGTTGATCCATACGGATAATAAATGAACCTTTAGGTGCTGTTTTGAATTTTGTTTTCACCTCTTTATCGGTTTTGTTTTCGGTTGATCCTGTTTCGGTTTCTTCTTTCCCTTCGTGCAAAGACCAGTTTAGCTGCTGGTCGGCTTGCTGCACTTCAACTCCTTGCTGAAGTAACAAATTGATGAAACTTATTGTGGCATTCGGACGTTTTTGTTCCCGTGGGATCACCCATGCATATGGTGCTTCATTCCTGCCTGCCTGAATGGCATTTTTTGTTTTTATGTAGAAATTATCAACAAAATCAAAACGATTGTCGGCCATGTATTTCAGTGCTATTAATAAACCGCTCTGCATATAATTGATATTATTGCGAAGTGACCACATGGTTTTTTTAAGAGGTGGATAGGGCCTGTACCATACCCTGGATATTCTGGATTCTGACAGCTCACGTTCCTTTGTATCCGGGATGGAGTTACCAAAGGTCTCATAGAACCGGCCGATAGAATTACGGGTATTGGCGAACCAGAATAAATAATTCGCTGCCCAGCCAGAATAAAAACCGTGGGTCCAGACACCGGGCATACCACGTTTTGTCAACTCGGTAACTTCTTCATGAGAAATATTATGCCATTCGTTAATAGTAATAGGATCAATGTATTCGTTGTAGGGACCGGTACCGGTTGAGACATACAGATAGGGAACAGATTCATGTAAATCGTGCATCACAGTAGGTTTCCAGTATAAAAAAGAATTTAGAATGTTCCTGGTTAAAGCAAGGGTTAAACCAAATCCATCGCGGTTGTTATCATGCGCAACATAGTGTCCCCAATATATAAGTGACGGCCCAACATCACGATGATCCTTTCGATAATTGTAAATATCAACTACACGATCACGACCATCGGGTTCAGCGACTGTAACAAAGACCGAAATAATATTTTCCCTGATTGTCTTAATTATTGGTGAATCTTCCACCGCCAGACGAAAAGCCAGTTCCATGAGCATTTCCGGAGAACCGGTTTCGGGGGAATGAAGCCCGGCAATCACATAATATATCGGTTTGGCTTGTTTACTGATAGTTTTAGCATCAGGCTCTGACAAATTACGCGGATCAGCAATTTGATTCAAATACTCCCTGTAAGATTCAAGATTTGTAATTGTTTTTTCATTCGCAATTATTATCTCGAACATTTCACGATCTTCTTCTGTTTTACCAATGGAACGCATTTTGACCCTTGGTGAGGCGTCAGCTAATGCCTGATAATAGCCATAAATCTCCTCCGTATTATGCAGAATTCCCGGGGCCCCGATTATCTCACCAAAATGTTGGAGCGGAGAAGGCACAATTTCCGATTGGGGCATATGATCAACAAGATCATTTAAGAAGCTTGAATCGGTTGTATACTCTTTAATTTTTTCAGCATAAACCGGATCATTGGTTTGGGACCATATAACCTTAACTCCCGTAATAAAAATGAAAAATAATAAACTGACAATTTGAAAGATAACGCGTGTTTTCATTAAAACCTCCATTATATTTTGTTTATAATTTGATTCTGTTATGTCATAAATATAACCTTGTTTTCTCTATTTAACCTGATTAATTCATAAACTTTTGGTGATTAATTTATCAATAGCCCCGCCTTTTAAGGCGGGGTTTGAAAAGAAACCAACTCCTCTCCTTCAAAATTTGGGGAATTTAATAAATTTTAAAATAAAATTCCCCAAATTTTGAG
>JAUWBB010000068.1 GCA_030605195.1 Bacteroidota bacterium | reverse complement strand
ATCAAACAATTATAACACAATAATAAATATTAAAAATCACAAATGACAAGCACCAAAATACAAATAAATTTCAATGAACCAAATCACAATATTCAAAACTGTTTCGGTCATTTGATAATTGATATTTGGAATTTATTTGTTTTTTGTTATTTGGTCCCGATAGCTATCGGGATTAATTCAAAATTTGTTTGACTTTATGGACTGACATTAAATAGTCCGGTCTTCAGATTGCCGACTGACGACTGTCCGAAGGACTCCTTTGGAGAAGATTGCCCGCCCGTACCGAACGGTACGTTCGGGCGGGCCGACTTAAAAATGCAAAGTATAATGTAATTAGCCATTATCAAGCCATAAACATTGAAATTCCTATACAAGAACATAGCTTCGCGAATTTACCCTGTGAAATAAATCGAAGATTTAACGCGAAGCATTATTTCATAGGGGGAATTAAAAAAGTTAATACTATTCAAATGAAACTTCTAAATTTGATTGATTGTGGAAAAAGGCTGAGGTCTAAGGGAAAAAAGGAAATAAAGAAAATTAATCTAATTAACCTAATTGACCTAATTAATCTAATTAATCTAAAAAATGACCAAACCACAATTCATAAAAATTTTAGATTTTGGAAATTGGGATTTGATTAGGTCAATTAGAAATTAGAGTAATTAGAAATTGAATTAACGATCTCACACGTGCGGTAGTAAGTTTTGTTTTTTAAGCGCTTAATCCCACAACACATTAAAAATATTATCTGAGAATAAAACCTTCTTTAAAAGGATCTTCAGGATCAAAATAATATTGATTTTGTCCTATAATACTTGCCGTACCCGTAACCTTAGGAATAATTGCCTGATACTGATCATACCGTGTTAACTCTACAATTTCAACATCCATTGTCGTTCCCAGAATACTCTCTATGGTGATTTTCTCTCCCTGTTTCAACTCTCCTTTTGAAAAATGGATTGCTGCACGGGCACTAACACCTGAACCGGTTGCAGAACGATCCACTTCACCATTGGCAAAAACGCAAACATTCCGGGAGTGATTATTATAGTCATAAGGATTATCAATAAAAATTATCCCATACAAGAAGCTGAGATCTTCTTCAAAAGGATGTCGAACATTGAAGTTACCCGCAACGGTTTTTTTAATCCTTTTGCCATAATCGATGATTTTGCTAAAATCATTTTTATCCAGATTAAGTCCCAGTTCCATAGCATCACATATAGCGTAAAATGCACCTCCAAAAGCAATATCAAAATTTATCTTTCCTATCCCGTTAACCTCCACCATTTGATCATGCATTAACACAAACGATGGCACATTTAAAAAAGAAACACTACTGACAATACCTTCTTTCCTGTGACCAATTGCTGTAATTTGACCCGGGGGAGCATCTATCTTCAACACGGGATTCTTTCCTTCTTTTTTTATAAAACCCGTATCCAGCACCAACTTGGTAAGGGCAATAATGCCATGACCACACATGGTACTGTAGCCTTCGTTATGAAGAAAGAAGGTGCCAAAATCACTATCTGGCGTTGTTGGCTCAGTAATGACAGCACCATACATATCGGCATGCCCCCTGGGTTCCCAAAGGATTCCTGTCCTTATATAATCATAATTATCACGGAAATACCGTCGTTTTTCAAGTATTGTCCCGCCTCTGATTTCGGGCAGTCCTTCTGTAAATACGCGTAATGGTTCACCTCCGGTTTGAAGTTCAATGGTTTTAATCACCTTCCATTCCTTCGGTGGCTTCCAGTTCAAATTATTAAATATCATGGTTATTATAATTTAATCGTAGTTCCCAGTTTTTTTTCTTTCGCTTTCCGATAAATAAGCTGAGACACAACAAGATCAAATAATGCCATACCAACCGATTTAAACAATAGTGTTGCTCCTCGCGCTACATTCTCTTTTCCTATAATCAACTTGCCAAGGGTCGAGATATTACTTTTTTCTATCCATCCATTTTCCAACGGCTGGGTCAGATCACCGGATTCTTTCATTGCATAATCGGTATCTACAAATATATGATCCAAAATGTTAAATAAAACTTCAGGAAATTCTCTCATTTCAGGTTTGAAAGAACCTATACCTATATATTGCTTACCCGCAAGGATTGATTTATCATCAGGAATAACAGGATTATTAGACGTTGTGGCAGTAATAATTACCCCGGAGTTCTGAACAAGATTGGAAGATGATTCTGAAAAATGTATTCTTGGGGAGGGATAATATAACCTTATTTGCTCTGAGAAAATTTTTAACCTATCCTTATCAGTATCATATACATGTATCTCGGAAAATTCTCTCTGGGAACAGGCAAACATAGCCTGATGTATACCCTGAACGCCTGCTCCGATAATTCCCAATGAAGATATGTCTTCGGAAGTCAAATATTTTATACCAACTGCTCCAACTGCACCTGTCCTTAGAGCGGTTAATTTTGCCCCGTTAAGCAAAGCCAAGGGTTCACCGGTTTCAATATCATTCAGGATAACCGTTCCCTGGATGACAGGCAACTCTTTTTTTTGATTCTCCGGAAAAACCGTAACCAGCTTGGTCGAAAAACCGGTTTTTTTAAAACAGGGCATTAACAGTAATGTATTACCATTGTAATCCAAATGCATTCGTCGGGGCATATAATATTCCGCTCGTTCATAAATCACCATTGCTTCTTCAACCACTTCTCTGATTTCATTGAAAGTGACAGAATTTGCAATGTCTTGTTCACTTAAACATAACATCGTTGTCCCGGTATAATAGATTTTTTAGTAATACACAATTTTAAAATAAAACCTGGTTCATCCCTGCCTCCCGGCAGGCAGGCGGATAATGCACAGGTAAATATTAGTTCTCTCAACATTTAAGTTGCTATCCAAAGACAAGGCCAGCAATTTAAGTTAAATAGCTTCGATTGTTGAAGGTGGTTTTTTAGTAATGTTATAAGTAACGCTCACAACACCTGGCACTTCTGTTGTTATTCTTTCTGCCAGTTTATCCAGAGTATCATAGGGAAGTCTCGTTGGACTTCCTGTTCTGGCATCCTTGCTTTCCCAGCATCTTACCTCTATCTGAAAACCAAAATCCCTTCTCCCATCCCTCATTCCGGTAACTCTGTCTTCATGCAGAATGGCCAAATACTGGAATGCTCCTGAATCTTTTAGTTCCTCTTCAACAATTCTTGTGGCTTTTCTTACAGTTTCAACTCTTTCCGGACTGACTTCTCCAATAATCCTTGCTGCCAAGGCAGGGCCTGGAAATGGCGGCCTGTTATATGTTTCTTCGGGCAATCCCAATGCCCTTGCAACTTCCCTTACGGCAGGTTTTCTGAGCTGTACCAGAGGCTCAAGAATCCTGTATCCGAATGCATCTTCAGGATCAATTCCAAACTGTTCAAAAACGTTATGCTGCCTTTTTATTCCTGCAATCGTTTCATCCACATCTGTTAAAATCGTTCCCTGAAAAAGATATTTCGCACCACTTTTTTTTACCAGATCACTAAAAACATCTTTGTAAAATGCTTTGGTAATAGCTTCTCTTTTTTCTTCCGGATCTGTGATGCTTCTTAACGCGTTAAAGAAAATCTCTTTAGAGTCTACTATTTCAACGTTTACCCCTAATTTCTTAAACATCGAAACAATACGCTCCGGTTCTCCTTCCCTCATCAGGCCATTATCAATAAAATATGTTTTAAGCCTGTCACCAAGGGCTTTGTGTCCCAATATGGTAACTGCTGAAGAATCAACACCACCAGACAAAGCGTTAATAGCTATACCATTGCCGACTTTTGAAGAAATATCTTTCATTTTTTCTTCAATAAATTTTTTAGGATTTAATTCCTTTAATCTTATTTCCATGATTTTTATATTATTGTATTACGATTTCATCACAAAACAGCCAGACTTTTCCGCCTGCCCCGGCATGCCATGGCGGACAAACCCCGATACTTTTTGCCTTAACCCGTAGATAGCGTGCCTGGGCATTATCTAAGTTAACGGCAAATTCTTTAAGAAATGGATTCTTCTGTTTTTGCGAAATATCATTTTCAAGTATGGTTACAACCTTAAAATTATCTCCGTCTTCCGAAATTGCAAATTCAACGGAGGCAGGCAGGAATATCCTGCTACCGATGTTCTGTAAAAAACTTACTGAAATTTTTTCGATATCTATTGCTTCACCTAAGTCAACGATGGCTTCAAGGTCATCTCCCCGGAAACCTTGCCAGTTACCATCACTATGATTTTTTGTACCTTTGATCCCATCGGTTAATGCTGTATTTCCACCAGCAGCATAGGCATTGTTATAAGGATATGCAAGACTTACCTTTTTTCCGCATCCGGCATGATCCACAAAATTATTTTCCTCAAATTCCTTTCCCGGTGTTGTTCCCAGTTCCTTTAAACCGGATATAGCCACATAACGCAGAGTTATATCCCTGGTAAGCGAAAAGGAATGATTCAACATTTCTATCGCCCTTTCCTTATCCTCATCTGACAAGTTATTGGCAATAGCGATATATACCTTTACTGCTGCATCAATAATATCCTGATCCGGTTCCTTGTAATCCCACATTACCGGATCAAGCTTCTGGCAGTATTTCTTTATTTCAGGCAGGGATTTAGTATCGGCTATGCCTTCCATTCCTTCAAGGGCCTTTATTTTAATTTTTTCCCGGGTTGTTCCCTTTAAAACCTTATGATATTTTTTCAATGCATCGTAAAAATTCTTTTTTTTCTGTTCTTCAATGGCCTGAACCAGCAATTTTTCGGTTTCGCCAAGGTTTAGAGTGCTAATATCTTCCGATAATTCTGACTTCTCGGGAGTATCTTCCCGAATTACTTCAATAAAATTAATCACCGGCGCCTGGCTTACTTCAGGATTGTTAATTTCCGAAACAAGTTCGATGGAAAGAATATTTTCAACCCCAATACCCTTAAATTCCTTAATGACCGCTTTGTTTGCACCTCCGGTTTCTTTAAAAATATCCAGGTTTTCCATAACAACACTGTCCTGAATTTTTATATCAAACGTTCGCCTGGTTGATGGTGTGGCAAAACCAAGACGTATAGTAAAGATTCCAGGTTCTTCGCCAAAAGAATTATCAATTAAAGGAATTTCGCATTTTGATAATCCAACACAGCCATTGGTAAAAAGCCATGGATAGTCGGTTCCTTCCATGTTTACTCCTTTGGAGTCGTAGGAATAATAACCCATCCCTTCCAAAATTTCTTCCTTCAGATCGAACTTAACTCCGGTAGTCATATCAGGGCGTGGGTATCCAAACCATATTGTTCCGTTACCATCTTTCTTATCCCCCGGAGCGCCAAGGTTGATTGCAAAATGTTGTACCGGTGTCATTGGTCCATGGCTAATATACAGACTCCAATCTTCAACTTCTGCATTTTTCTCAGGTTTTAAAACAACCGAAGTTCGTAAGGGAAAAGAGCAAGTACAACCGGAGCTGGCTTCAGGAAAGAGCACCAAACCATTTCCCGGAATCATATTGATCCAGCATCCCGGCCGGATAGCGCCATAATAGCTTAATCCTTTATCTTCCTTCAGATCGTAATAAGCAGCATTGTACGATCTGTAAAACAAGCAGTTTTCATTGGCCGAAGTGGCAGCACAGGTATGTCCCGGACGGTAGAATTCCCAGGGCACCTTTTCCCTGGTGACAGGGTGAATACGGGTTTTAATTTTACCGGTATACAGATCGCATTTCCGGGGTTCAACAATAACTTCATCGTTAATAATTAAAGGACGAACCATATAGTTTAACGGACGTGACCACAACAATTCACCATCTTCAGCTGATAAGGCCGTTACCCTGTGCCATTTCAACTGACCGGCAGGGAACCGCCATTTATCATGAAGTCCGAAACTCCCAAAAAACAGAAGAACATTATTTTGATAAGCGGATGCGGCCTGATCGTCGCCGCAACCCGACAGATCAATTACTTTTTCCCATTTTGTCTGTCCTGTCAAGGCATCAAGTGCATGCACTATTCTTATATCAGCCTCATCCGGACTTAACTTTATTTTAAACTCTTCCCAGCGTCCCTTCTGAATATACTTTTGTTTTTCAGCTAAGGCTTTTTGTCTTTCTGAAGATGTTATTGAATTTTCAGCAAAGAACAGGGTCTCATTCCCAACGGAAACCGTTATTTGTGCTATTTCCCTTCCTTTATGAGCCCAATGTGTTTTGCCCGTTTTAATATCAATAGCGAATATCCCATCGCTGATCATCATTCTCTCTGAGGTACCTTTAAGGCCTTCAATTCCTCCATCCCAGGCAGGGAAATCAGCAACAAGGCGCCATTTCGTTCCATCTCTTTGAAAAGCCTCTTTGACCTTTCCGGTATTATCTGAAATCCGATACTTATAGTATTCGGATATTAATGTTGACGAAGGTTCAAGTTCCTCCTTGTCTCTCCATTTTTCATCCTCATCAACCAGTGTTTTAAAAAGCTGGTCATATTCCTGGTTTAGAGGCATAGCCGTTGACCCAAACAAGATGTTATCCTTCAATGCAATATAGCCCCATCGCCGTGATTTACCATCCCATTGAGCAGGCAGGTTAAATGATCGAACGGTCTCTCCTGTTTCAATATTTAGCTGAAGGCATTTATTTTTTACAGCTACAAATAACCCATACTGATTAACCGCCATGTTTCCTCCATCCATATCGACACGCACACGGTTTGCTCCTTTGATTCTTCTTTCCCACAATAGTGTTCCGTTATAAGCATCATAAGCCATAATAACATCTTCACCCTCAACAATAAGTTTGCCATCAAAAGCAACAGGAGCAACAGCTTTGGCATGTCTGTCAGGTATCATCTGAGGTCCCGGAAGTCCGTACCAGAGTGTGCTGAAGGGAGCCATAACCAGTTTATCGTCAGAGCAGGAAGTGTTTGCAGCATTTGCATATTGATGGGTCCAACTTCCGGCACCGGACAGCATTTTCCGGGTAAGAATAACCCAGGTACCACCTTCCCGGATGATTACAGGTTCCTCTACTTCAAAGTTTTTCCATTCATCTCCCAATTCTTCTATATTCGATGCTCTTGGTGAAATACTTTCCACCTCAGGTTGCCCGAAACAGATTTTTCCGCCACCAGGTTTTAACACTCTGAAAATGTCGCCGGGAGAAACATCAATTTTACCTGATTTTAAAATATCTCCGGAAACGATCAGATCAGCGAAATATTCCGGCAGGGAATTTATAGACCAATTCTCCACAATAACTTTCGATCCATATATACCTGCATTATCCAACTTCTTTTTGGCTTTTTTCACCTTTCCGGGATCGCTTTCTATTCCTACAATATTTAAGTTACATCGTTGTGCAAGCTCAAAAACAAGCTGTCCTTCCCCACATTCCAGAACAAGACAATAGCCTTTTTCAATTGCAGTCTCTTCCAAAATAGCTGATACAGCTTTTTCATAAACAGAAGTCATTTTATCTTCCGGATAGGGAGAGTCCGTTAAAATTGGCTGAATTTTTTCGGGTTCTTCCGTTTCTTTTATTTTTGATTTACCTGTAAAACAATAAACAGGTCCCAGGTCAGTGCTTACAAAAAGGCTCTGGTCTGATACGGAAAGACCGTGTGCAATCCCTTCAACATTACTTCTCCATAACTCTTCTCCTGTTTCCGTATCCAAACCCAGAACAATTCCATTTCCACCCGCGATAACCTGGCTGCCAGTTAAAATGATGGCACTAAGGTGTTCCTGTGGAAAAAACCATTCTGAGGATGATGCTTTCAGTTTTTCTTCTTCCTCAGCTAATGAATTAAGCTCACTAATTGTCTTATCAAGTTGTTTATCAACTTCTGTCTCATTCGAAAATGTAGCCTGATAAGCCATATTTCCTAACTCACCGGTCAATTGATTTTGTACTTTCCTAACCGAATCAATTTTTTGTTGAATTAATGGATATTTGATACGGTCGATGGCATATACCCCGTCCTGTGTAGCAATGAAGGAAATATCTCCGGTTCCAACCATATCGATACCTGTAAAAGAGGCAAATACATCTCCTTTTCTATCCCCTGTTTCGGCATCGTAAGATACTTTTACAGGTGTACCGGACCTGTCAATTCCCGCGATAAGTTCTCCCTGGACAATCATGCCCCAGGTGCCACCCTGTTTCCCGCCTGGAGACAGATAAAAAAGAAATTTCCCGGTTGTGCGGTCAAAAACGGCAGGCATTGCACGTCCGGAAGGAACAAACAGCTTGTTCTCAGAGGCAATTATATAACTCTGAGGTGATACACCACCGTATTGTAAATCAAATACATTGTCATCAAGGTCATCATTTTTCCATATTACGGAACCATCTTTTGCATTCAATGCACAAATATACTGACCGTCATAGGGAAATACTCCGGCACCAAAATAAACCGTTCCGTCTTCCACCAAAACACTGGTTCTGATTGGCCAGAGAGAGATCATTTTTCCATTTCCAAGTACCTTTTTGTTTTTTGGCCCGGGACGGTATTTCCAAACCAGTTTCCCGTTTTTTGCATTAAGACAATACACATAACCGTCATCTGAACCAAAGTAAATCCGGTTTTTCCATATCGAAGGAGAAAACCGGATTGGTCCTTCAGCGAAAAAGGTCCATTTTTCTTTTCCTGATGAACTGTTTAAAGCATAAACTTTATTGTCAACTGAAGATCCAAAGTAAACCATACCTTTTACCGCGGAAACATGAAATGTATTATCGAAGTGCATTCTTTGCATCTCTTCTGCCGGCAGGCTCCAGGCAGGTTCCGGAGCATGAACCGGGATATAGGCCCAGTTCAGAAAGAGTTCGGAGGGGATTTCTTCGGTAGTTACTCCGCTTCTGGTTCCATCATGCCGGTATGTTTGCCATCCCTGTCCTGGATCATACCTTGTGCAACCGATAGCGCCAAAAATGATTGTGATAGCAAGAACGATTATTGTCTTGTAATACTTCATTTTGTGTCCTGATTTTGAGTTTTTTATTTCCATAATTATTGGGTTGGTTTTGAATGCTTGAATTTCATTTATATAACTTCTTTCGTCCCTGACGGGACTTTTGTTAATATTCAACTTAAGTTCCGCTCATCATATTCAATGCCATGTTGTTTTCATGATGTCAGGTGTTTCCACCTGACATTGAATAATGGAGTAATTAAAATTTTGCCATATCATTAACTGTCGGATGGAAACATCCGACAGCATCGTAATTTTTTAATAATAATCCAACTCCGATGGAGTTGCGGGATCTCTGTAAATTGGTTTTCTACTACTCCCAAAGGGATGCCTTTGGCAAATAATCGAACATCGATAGTGTTCTTTTTCAAATAATTAAAGTTATGTTATTTATCAGGAAGATGTTGACTTCCAGGTTAAACTATAAATTATGTAATTTGCCCTTTATTCAAATGAAAAATACGATCGGCATACCGGTCTGCATCCTTACCGTGAGTTACAAAAATAACAGTACCTCCGGTTTGATGATATTCTTTAAGAATTCTAATCACTTCCCGGGAATTATCCGGATCAAGATTACCTGTTGGTTCATCTGCCAGGATCATTTTTGGTTGATGGATCAGGGCCCTGGCCAGGGCAACCCGTTGGCATTCGCCGGCACTTAGCTCTGCAGGTTTATGAAGGATGCGATCTGATATACCGAGTTGGTCTGCCAGTTCTGATGCTTTACACTGTCTGGTTCCATTACTACCCAGTCCGGCAGCAAGCATAATATTTTCCACGACATTTAAATACGGAATGAGATAAAACATTTGAAAAACAAAACCTATATTGGATGCCCTGAATTTTGTCCGCTCAAACTCGTTCAAGAGATAAATGTCTTTATTTTCAACATTAACAACTCCTGAAGAAGGTTGTAACATTCCTCCGATACTCAGTAACAAAGTTGTTTTACCACTTCCGCTTGGCCCCCTGATAATAATAAATTCACCTTTGTTTACTTGCAAGTCAATATTTTTCAGTGCCTCCACCTGTTTCGGGGGTGAACCGAATATTTTACCGACCTTATCAAGATGAATCATTTTAGGTACTTAAATTTAAATTCTGACTCCTGTGGACTCGGAATAGTAATAAATCACAAATGACAAATCCCAAAAATCAAATAAATTACAAATCATCAAATATCAAATCCCAAATTTCTTTTTTTTTCAATTACTCACCATACACCCCATTGAGCCCACATTCATTCCTTCCTTAACGTTATTGCCGGATCTTTTAAAATTGCAACCAATGTAGGCAAAAAAGCTGCAAATGCTGAAAAGACAGGAGCTGCAATTATTGACCAAATCAGGATTGAGTAAATTGGTTTTATTGAATCAGCAGTAATTTTGAAAATTCCTGTACCAAATTTTAAAGCCAGTATGGTTCCGGTTGCATAACCAATAATCGCACCCAATAATCCAATCATCAGAGCTTTCCATGTAAAAAGTGCAAAGATTTTTACTCCGCTATGACCAATTGCACGTAATATGCCGATTTCCTTTTGTCTTTCTCTCACATTTATCATCGCAAGCACTCCTATCCATATAACAATTACGATTATCACAAAGATGGTAATAATAGCAAAATATTCTTCAATCATATGTCTTTGCCGTTCGCGGGCATTTGCAATTGTCGTATTCATAATTACTTTCGCATCCGGAAGAACCTGGTCTAATTGTTCCCGTAATATTTCCAGGGGATCATTTTCATCGGGTGAAACACAAAGACAATTGAGTGCCATAATCTCATTTATTTCCCCTTTAAAACCAATCAAA
>JAUWBB010000389.1 GCA_030605195.1 Bacteroidota bacterium | reverse complement strand
TGGGGGAAGTTACGTGATATTAATTTTTTCCTTGAAAACTTTGATAATGCCGATATTTCGCAAGAATTGTTGAATCACTATGAAGGTTTGGGGCGCTTTTTCAGGGCGCGATTTCATTACAACAAAGTGAAAAGGTATTCGGATGTACCCTGGTACGATAAAGTAATTGAAACGGGTGACGATGAGGCCATGGCAAAAGCATGCGATCCCAGGGATTTTGTGGTTGGTAAAATATTTGAAGATTTTAATTTTGCCGCTCAGAACGTTAAGGAAACCCAACTTAGTGGCGCTGTCGACAAATGGACCGTGTTAGCTTGGAAAGCCCGTGCTGCATTGCATGAAGGAACATTCAGAAAATATCATCCTGAATTAAACCTGACAGCATCGGCAAATACGTATCTTCAAATTGCACGTGATGCGGCTCAAGAGATAATGGACAACGGCGGATTTTTACTTTATTCAACCGGAGATCCATATAGTGACTATAGGGATCTTTTCATCAGTACGGACCTGACATCCAACCCGGAAGTCATTTTTGGAATCTTTAATACTGCCGGCATTAAAAATAGTGACGTTGGGACAACTGGCTTCGGTGATTATGAGATAGGCCCGCAAAAAGACCTGCTGCAGGCTTATTTGATGGATGATGGCTCGTTTTATTCTGCCCAGGCAGGTTATGAAACAAACCAGTTTGTTGAAGAATGTCTGAACAGGGATCCACGGTTATCCCAGTCTTTTGCTACTCCGGGCTGGGTATTAGTACATACAGCCACATACGCAACGGGTGCCGGACTTTATATTCAAAAACTCCAGAAAAACTTTACAGGTTACCACCAAATCAAAGGATTTATGAACGTTATAGATTATGACACGTATTCAAGTGGGGATCTCCCGGTTTTTCGTTTAGCCGAAATACTTTTAATTTACGCTGAAGCACGCGCTGAGCTGGGAGAACTAACCCAGGGAGACCTGGATATGTCCATAAACCTGTTGAGAGACCGGGCCGGTATGCCGGATCTGACAATGGATCCACCGGTGGACCCCGTTATGGATGCAAGATTCCCGCTTGTAAATGGTTCAACCACGCATTGGAAGGAATTGCTTGAAATCCGCCGTGAACGAAGAGTTGAGCTGGTTTTTGAAGGGCGTCGTTATGATGATCTTTACAGATGGTATGCCGGAAAATTACTGGAAAAGGAACCGAGAGGTCTCTATTTCCCGGGATTAGGCAAGTACGACCTTAATGGTGATGCGGTGGATGATATAATCCTGATTGACAGGTCAGAATCAATTCCGCTACCGGAAGACAAAGAGGTGAATTCATTGGGTATACCATTAAGATATTATCGTGTAGGGCTCCAGGACAGTGATGCAGGTGTCTACCTGGAAAATGGTACCAGCGGTAATATCGAAGGGATCAAAGAAAGGGGCACATTTGTTGAACCGAAATATTACTACCGCCCGATTCCGGAAACACAGATTCTTCTTAATCCAAATCTGACTCAAATCTTCGGTTGGGATTAAAAACAAAAACTTATGATACTGAAAGAAACAGGCCTGGTGTATTTCCAGGTCTGTTTCTTTTTAAATCCCCGATCGGGATAAACCCCCGAGCCACTTCCCCGTACACTTTGTTACGTGGTAAATGAATGATTCATGATTTATCAACTCCATCGAGTTGAACAATGAATAACCCGGCACGAAGTGCCGGGAAAAGATTAAGAAGATAAGATATCACAATACATAAAAAATCCCGAAGGGATTTAACTATGAATAACCCCGTATGAAATGCGGGGCAAGGACAGAAAATATAATCACCCTGCTTTTAGGAGTACTATTTATCGGATTTTCTTGTGCGTGTAAAAAAGAGGATATCCCGAATGGACCGAAGGAAGTGAAAATCATGACTTTCAATGTACTTTACAATACTTCCTTTCAGTCGTCCGTGGATGTAATTAAAGAAGTGGATGCTGACATAATTGGCATACAGGAAGCCAGCTATGACAGAGTTTATACTATTGCTTCTGAACTTAATTATTACTATCAACAATTTTCGAAAACACCCGCTAACCGATCCGGAGAAGATACGGGTATTCTTAGCAAATTCCCAATCATCAAAACTTATGACGATGGTGTTTTAATTGAAATTAAAACTGGTCTTAAAGTTGCTGTCTTTTCAGTTCATCTTTTATCCTATCGGTATGAACCTTACCACCAGGATTGGACAACCGAAGCTGCTTCCCATCACTTTGGCAAAGTTGTTAACTGGCCGGTATCTTCCAGGATTGAAGAGACAGGACTTACCGATGCATACCGAAGCTATTATCCTGATGAAATAGCTCATCCCGGCATAACCTGGACTACCCTTGAAACGGTAAATGAAGTGTACGAAAGAATTGATTATATTTATCATGATACAAATAATACCTTTAGCTTGAAAAAGATCGAGCTAGTTGGCGGCACGGGTGATACAGCCGAAATCATTATTAACGGTTATGCCTCAGATCATTATGCTGTTGTCGCTACTTATGAAATAGAGTGATACGGGCTTTGGAAGTGATAAAAAAAATTGTAAATGAGTTAAAATGGGAAATGGATAAAATGTACTAAAATGACTAAAATGAACTAAAATGGAAGAAATTAAAGAGAATTTAAGCAATGG
>JAUWBB010000383.1 GCA_030605195.1 Bacteroidota bacterium | reverse complement strand
TTTTGTTGTATCAAGGGTCATTTTCATATAACCCGAATCAGCATAGATAACCGAAATATTACCTGCTTCTTCACTGTGATCATATATCAGGATTTTGCGCAACAAATTTGTTCTGGGTTCTTTATCGGCAATCTTTATACTGATTCCTTCAAGGCCGTTATAAAACTCTCCTTTTTTTATATTTATTTCCGGCCTTTGTTGCTGAATATCCCACAGCAAGGATCTTGCTTTCAGGTTGGCTCGCGGAATGATATTATTGGAAAAGAAAAATGCACCTATGCTTAGAAAAACAACCAGAAAAATCAGGGGTGACATGATTCTCTGCAGGGATATCCCGGAAGATTTCAGGGCAGTAAGCTCAAGATTCTCACCCAGGTTCCCAAAAGTCATTAATGCTGCCAACAGGATGGCCAACGGAAGGGCTAAGGGAATAAAACTGACAGAAAAATAAAACAACAATTCGGATAAGGTTGGAAGATCAAGTCCTTTCCCTACCAGGTCATCAATATATTTCCACAGGAATTGCATGATTTGTATAAACAGGACAATGAAAAAGGTCATGATAAGGGGACCTATGAAAGAGTTAATGATAAAAATGTGAAGGCGTTTCACGGTAAAATATTATAATAGGATACATAGTAGAAACGAATACAAAATTAAGATATTTTTTGGAAAGAGTTTAGAGGGCAAGAATTTTCTAAAGGCCTAACACATGTTTTAGTTTGGCTATCTGTGTATTCCACAGTTCAATGGTATCATCCAGTTCATCTTCTTCAGCGAAATCGGTGATTAACAAGGCAACATCTCCAGTAAGCTCATGGATATTAACTTTGAATTCAAAATAAAATTTTTCTTCTTCTTCATCAATCCACCTGAACCTGACGTATTTGTTATCTTTTTTTAGAATCAGTTCGGCTATTTGTTCTGATTCGCCCCAAATGAAAGTAAAAGTTTCCCCTTTTACGTTAACATTATCGGCAAACCATTCGGAGAGACCACCGGCAGTACTCAATCGATTAAAGAGGACTTTAGGAGAGGAGTTAATGGTATATTCCAGTTCTAATTTTTGTTTCATTTATATGAGGATAAAATATTAAACAAGTTTGGTGCTGATGCAATATAGAGAAAAATATTAATATAAAAAATTAAACCGGTAAAAGTACAAGCGATATTGATGGAAATGACGTAAAAAGAATACCGGTCCACCTGCCTTTTTAAGTAGTCATGGAAATTTTAAAATGAAATCGTATATTTGCCTGCTTGAATATCAGGAAGGTCGAAGGTTTAGAAAGATTGAAATAAAAAATTTGGCGAGGTAGCTCAGGAGGTTAGAGCGCATGATTCATAATCATGAGGTCGAGAGTTCAAGTCTCTCTCTCGCTACTACAATAAAAACAATGCTTTCAGCGTTTTTTAGCTGTTGGTCGCTTTCCTCTTTGATACACGATTTGATACGTTTTTGGCTTCATAATTGCTACCTTTTTGCTACCCAAATGAAAAAAAAACAGATATATCCAATCCCTGGGGACGGTCAAATTGAACTGTTTACTGATCATGATAAAAACCTTACCCGTGTGGGATTCAAATCGGGTTTGATTTGTTGGATAAGAAACGGAGATATCGAATCATTCAAAAAAGAGATTTACGGGGTGATTAAAAAATACAAGGTGAATAATGGAAACCGATCCCTGCAGAGAAGTTCTTAAAATCACCCTTTTGTGAATTATCCTGCAAAATTGCCCATTTCATCAATCTGAGGAAAAAATGGCTGCATGTAAAGCCCATTAAGCAATTATCTCGCCCTGGGTAATACCTAAGTACCCCTGGAATTAATACAAAAAACAGAAATAACAACATTGAAATTCGTAGCTTTCTCGTGGCTTTTTTTCTTTTACCGCCTCTCATTATCACCTATGACCTCTTTGGACTTTTAATTTAATTCTTTTTTATTTTATTTTTTCCCTTAGCCTTATTCCACAGTCATTCAAATTTAGCAGTTTCATTTGAATAGTATTAACCTTTTTAATTACTTTGCGAAGCTATGTTCTCTAATATGCGATCACGTATATAATATCCTCCAATTATATATATTGTATCAATTGGGAATCCAGCTTCAAATGCCCCCGTTTCGATAGTATTTCTACATTCATCATCGTATTGCAATCCTTTGACTACTTCCAGTATTTTCGCTTGTGCTCGATATGCATTTGGTGGCTCCACTTCTCTTACTTTTTCCAATATTAATTCAAAATAATCTTCCACTAATTTGGCTATTCCTGATTCCTATGCAATTTTTAAACCTTCATCTGTTAATTGCATCGGAGAGGTTCTTGTTAGCAGTTTCTCAAATATAACTAGCTTAAAACTTTCCAAATTATCGCCAAACTTATTTATAGTACCTGTAAGAGTATCTACCTTTGTTTCTACTCTGGTAACCTTAGTATTGAGGCCAAAAGCCTTAGCAAGAATGAAAATAATAATTGTAACGAAAATAGCACAAGCCGTAATAATTACACCCCTATCTATATCGCGGTGTTGATAAAGTTTATCTGTCCGTACACCGAAGCGGTCCGATGGATTTTTCTTGTTGCCATACCTGAAGCAAGTTAATAATCAAAAATTTATTACCATAGAATGATTGAGATTTTTATTATCCGGAACAGGAAAGAAACATTAGTAATTGAGATATACAAAACTTCAGTAATTTATATTAACTTTATAAGTGAGAAATTCAGGTAAAAAGACCTTTCAAGGAGGTACAATTTG
>JAUWBB010000081.1 GCA_030605195.1 Bacteroidota bacterium | reverse complement strand
CAAATATCAATTATCAAATGACCGAAACAGTTTTGAATATTGTGATTTGGTTCATTGAAATTTATTTGTATTTTGGTGCTTGTCATTTGTGATTTTTAATATTTATTATTGTGTTATAATTGTTTGATTGTTATTTACTTTCTTGCCGACTGTGGACTGCCCGCCCGAACGTACCGTTCGGTACGGGCGGGCCGACTGCCGACTGATTAGTTACGAAATTAGAAATTAAATTACCATTTCATTAAGAGAAATGCGGGAATCAAATTATTGATTAAAAAGAAGATACCGGAGATCACCCGAGCGGAATAACGGTTTGGCACTTAATACAACCGGTCGATTGACTTCTTCATGGGTATCTCATTATTTCTGAACTCGGTTGCGGAAAGTCCGGTAATCTTTTTGAACTGATTTGAGAGGTATTGTACGTTGTTGTAGTCTATCATATAAGTAATTTTGCTCAGTGTATATTCTTTATGATGGATCAATTCCTTTATTCGTTCGATTTTTTGAAGAATGATAAACTTTTCAAGTGTTATTCCTTCATGTGTTGAAAATACTTTTGAGAGATACTGGTAACTCTTTCCCAGCTTCTCAACAAGATAATCTGATTTTCGAACGATCGAATCCACGTTGTTCAGGTGATGTATAAGCTCAATTACGGCAATTTTGACCTGTTCCACAATTTTCTTGTCGTGACTTGTAATAAAATCAAAACCATAGTTTAGGAGTATTTGTTTAATTTGAGATTCTGAAATAAAGTCAGGATCGTATGTTAAAGTAGCTAAACCTAATTTCAATTCATCAACTCGAATACCCGCGTGAACAAACTTTTCTCCAAGTAACATGATACAACAGTTACTTACCATATTTTTTATATGATACGTTTTTGTGATTATTTGAGGTATATCTTCCATTTATTGATTAAAACCTAATTTTCCAATTTAGTCAATATTCTTTATAACCAAACATCCGGTTTGTAAAAATACGGAAAACGATGAAAATAATTAGAAAATAACTTTCAGGCTGAAAACCGATCTTTTACAGCACAATAGTATGACTCCGGCAGAGGTTACATTCCTGCTTAGGACAGGCAGAATTGTAGATTAAAGGCACCTAACATAATTACTACATTTCATCCTGTAAGGATCGAAATAAAATAGCCAGCCATTTTAATGGCTGGTAAGCGAGAATAAATAACGAAACGTCCCGCTTGCGGGACTGAAAGAATTTCTTTCAAGCCCTACGGGCTGTTTGGTTTATAGGTACGGGATTTCCAGTCAGTAAACTGACTGGCTATTACCTTTCAGTCCGGCAAGCCGGACATTTTTGAGGTATTTATGGGGCTGTCTCAATACTTGTTAATAACTTTTTATAAAAGAATCGATAACAACCTAACTATCTTATAATTAATTCATTATAGAACACTTGACTTGCAGTATATCAGCGTATTACAATGTTACACGTGGAACACTTGATTGATAATGAGATGTTTAGTATATTTGTATCAGTTAATTTAATCCATATGAAGCGATTTCAATCATATTTTCAAAGTCAATTAACAATTTTCCCATTGAATATTGACCAACTTATTGAAGAGAACCATTTAGTAAGGGTAATCAGTGATTTTGTTGATCAATTGTCCATAAATACACTGATAAGTCCTTTTGAAAAAGAAGGTAAACCTCCCTATCATCCTGTTATGATGATGAAAGTACTATTATATTCTTACTCCACGAAGTTGTTTTCCTCACGAAAGATAGAAAGGGCATTGCTACAAGATGTTACCTATATGTGGCTAAGTGGAATGAAAACACCAGACCATAATACCATTAACCGGTTTCGTAGTTTCTATTTCAAAGAGATACTTGATGATGTTTTTTGCGAATTGCTTGACTTTCTGCATGAGCATGGATACATAAAATTTGAGACCTATTTTGTGGATGGAACAAAAATAGAAGCAGATGCCAATAAATTTTCCTATGTATGGAAAAAGAATACCCAGCGGTATAAAGAACAATTGAAAAAGAAGGTTAATGAATTAATAGAAGAAGTTGCCCTGTTAAATGAAGATGAAAATAAAGTTTACGGGCATAAAAGTCTTGAAGAATTAGAGAAAGACAACAGTATTGATAGTGAGAAGCTAAAAGAAGTTGTAAAAGGACTCAACGATAAGTTGGAAAGCAAAGAAAAAGGGAAAACCAAAAGGGCAATGGTAAGCAGGGTAAAAAAGCTTGGAGAGGCAGCAGAAAAGCTTGAAAAATATGAAAAGCAAGAAGATAATTTAGGGGGGAGGAATTCTTATAGTAAAACAGATAAAGATGCAACCTTCATGCGCATGAAGAACGATGAACTTAAACCAGGCTATAACCCACAGGTAAGCACAGAAAACCAGTTTGTGGTTAATTATACTGTTAGTCAAAACGCTGCAGATACCGCTGCATTTCCTGAACATTTAGAAAAAATCGAAACACGTGGTAAAGAATACATTCCTGATAATTATGTTGGTGATGCCGGATATGGAAGTGAAGAAAATTATAATAACCTGGAGGAATTTGAAATAAACAATTATTTAAAGTACAACTCGTTCTATGCTGACATAAAAGGCAGTAACAAGAACCCGTTTCATAAGGACAACATGCAATATGACAAGGAGAAAGATTGTTTTATTTGCCCTTCAGGCAGGCAATTAATCTTTAAGAAAGACGATGTACAGATTACTGATCGGGGTTACCAATCCAAAGTCAGGATTTATGAAAGCGTTAGTTGTGAAGGGTGCCCTTTGAAAGAGAAATGCACTAAAGCAAAAGGCAACCGCACTATCCAGGTTAGGCCAAATTGGAAGAATATAAAAAACAAGCAAGGGCTAACTTAGAATCAGAAACAGGAATTGAATTTAGGAAAAGAAGGGGGCCGGAAGTTGAAACTTTCTTTGGTGATTTGAAAATGAACCAGGGATATCGGAGGTTTAGGTTGCGCGGAAAAGATAAAGTACATTTGGAATTAGGATGGTTATGTATTACATACAATTTAAGGAAACTGCATAAAAGGGAGCTAACAAAACAAAATATGTGTGCATAAAATAAAAAAATGATGGAATATGGATGATTATTGTAAAAAAGAATGATTTCATAATTAAAAATCACAAATAATTATAAATGGAACATGAAATTTTAAAAATATCAATTTCATGTTCAAAAGGTTAACATGTTTTTCTTGAAAAATGAAAAGAAGCTTTTGAGACAGCCCCTATATACGTATAGCAGCAAGGATTCCCAAACCTTATTGAAGTCCCGTTAGAGACGAGATATTTATATAGTTCATCCGGCTAATGCTTAGGTAAAAATAATATTAATGTCTTCAGCTTCTTTCGCCCCTCCTATATTACTCGCTCGCACAATCCAAACACAAGGCCATGCTTCCCATAGGGACAGGCGTGAGGGCTAAACCCCATAAGCGCTAACTTAAGAATAAAGCTTTTCAATTTGTAAAATACGTTTTCGTTGATTTTCAGATAATTTATTCTGTATCTCGTACCAGTTTTCCAGACAATCTTTTAAACTCAATCTGGGCATTATTGCTTGTTTTAGTAACATTAATGCAAATGAAGTCTCTCTCCATAAATTTCCCACGGGCTTTAATTTATGATAAAGGATATCCCCATGGGGAAAAAAGTCGACCTTCGTCGACGATTGTTTGAGCTAAAAGGGCTAAAAACATCTTACCATGTAGCCACGCTCGACACGATTGTACATCTGTTTTGGGTAGATGACCACCTAACCCCATTATGCTTTTTAATCGTTTAAAAGCAATTTCTACTTGCCATCTACACCGATACAATTCTGAAATTAATTTAGCACTTATCTCCTGTTTTAAGGATGTCAGTATGATTATATATTTATGTAATTCTAATGTTTCCGGATCAATGGTTTTTTGCTTCTTACTTGCTACCTTTTTTACTTTTTTTATTGCAGCCTCTGCAGCCTTTTTATTCTTCTTTATAGCACAAAGACGAAGGTTTAGTTCGGTCCCTTCACTTGTGGACGCTATTAATGGCCATTCCCTAATTTGACCAACTTTTAAACCTTTTAGTTCTTCAACCACTTTAAATTCTTCATTATCACAATAAAGAGAAAATGCTTTATTTTTAAACCGGACAATAAAATCACCTCCATTATCTTTAACATACTTTAAACTTTTAAATCGTCCATATGCCCTGTCTCCAATAAACAAGTCTCCTTGCTCGACTTTAAAATTCAGAAAACTCTCCCCTACATTGGGTTGTGTAATTATAAATTGATCACACTGTAGCCCAAATAAATAAATGCTGTAATGCAATCGCCAATCAGTTCCTGTGCTTCCTGGCTCAGTTATAACAGATGCATCTATACTTTTAACATTATATCCGGATAACCAACGAGGAATCTTCATATCAATCCCTTTTCTTTTAAGTAATTCAAGGGACATCCATCGAAACCATTCTGATGAACTTTTAAGTCGTTTTAATAAAGCCACATCAGAAATATCCGCAATGTTTCCTCTTTTTGCAATGGCCACCGTTTCTCTTAAAGAAAATCCATCTGCAAGATGAATCAACAATAGCTGTAATAATTTGTTTGCCGAATTAATGGACCTTTGACGGATCAAAGCTCCAAGTGTTTTTGCCTGCATTTTCCATCCTTTTGGAAAAAACCGGCTCAAGACTTTCCAGTCTTCACTAAAATATTGTATGTTTGCTTTCATGTCCCAAATATACTATATTTAGGACATATTTCCAAATCCTTAAGTTAGTGCTTATGGGGCTAAACCCCGAATGGCTCACGAGCATTGCCCTGCAACCGATAGTGCGAGCGAGTAACCAGTTATCCCCAAACGGGGAGGAATTAAGCCCCTTCACCGTTTGGGGAATTGGGAAGCAATCGGTGTAGCCAAAGTGTTGGGGATGGGACTTATATCTTTTCATAGTAAGATTCCTTTTATGGTTTTAATAAATGGATGTCTTTTTTTTGATAATTTGCGATATTTAAGCCAGTTTGCTTATAATGAATGGCTATAAGAGCCGTTTGGCTTTTATTGATCTTCCGTTTCAACTTTGTATTATAGTTTATTGTTTGCATTTACTTTCAATTACGCAACGCCCGCCAAATTGCTTTTATAGTGTGTGTGTGCCTTGAATGATAAAGGTAGAGTAATTATTGCAAAAGGCAATATATGTTCTTTGATTTAACCAGCATTATTCATGCAAAAACGTAGTGTTTTGAATGAACCGGAACTCGAGAGTCAATGTGCGATTGGTTGTGGGAAACAATGCGGGTTAAAAAAGCGAGCAAGCTTCTTTTTTTTCGATTCATGTGATTTGCGATTCACACCTGCACTGGCCCGCCTTTTTTTCATGCAAACGCTCTTTAACTTCCCATGTTTTCCCATTAATTCCCTTCCAACATATACTCTCTTAGTTTCTCAGTCTTTGGATTTTTAAATAAATCCTTCGAATGACCTTGTTCAATTATTTCTCCATAATACATGAATACCACATTATCGGCAAGACGTACCGCTTGTCTTAAGACATGGGTCACTAAAATTATTGTATAGTTCTTTTTAAGTTTCCTGAATAGATTTTCGATTATTTTACTTGAAATGGGGTCTAAGGAAGAGGTTGGTTCATCCGCAAGAATTATCCTGGGCTTTACGGCTAAACCCCGGGCTAAACAAAGGCGTTGTTGCTGTCCAATGGACAGGCTTGTTGGCGAATTATGTAACCTGTCTTTAACCTCGTTCCATAAGCCCACTTCGCGCAAATACTTTTCAACATTATATTCGATAAGCTTTTTATCACGTACCCCTTTTAATTTAATGCCATAGGCTACATTCTTATAAATAGAAATTGGCAGTGGGTAGGGGAGTTGTGATAATAAACCCATTTTTTGCCTTATAACAGGTACATTCTTTTGGGTATTTAAAATATCATCTTCTTCAATAAAAATTTTTCCTGAGACTCTCAGCTCCGTGTATAAATCGGTAAGTTTATTCAAACATTTAAGCAGGGTAGTTTTACCGCAACCCGATGGGCCAAGTAACACAGTAATCTTGTTTTTGGTTATTTCAAGATTAATGTTTTTCAAAATATGATGTTGCCCGACATGTACATTAAGATTATTGATCTTTACAATGGATGTTACTTTTGGTTTTAAAGTTATATCCGGAGCTTGTTTTGTCATTGTTTCACTATTTTGTAAATACATAATTTTCATTATTTTAAATTTGACTTCGAATATCTTTTTGAAAGATACCTTGCCGTAAGGCTAATGATTAAAATAATTATTGTGAGGATAGCAGCAGCGGCAAAAGCCCTTTCTCTTACTTCAGGTATGGGCGAACCCAATTGAAAGAAAATAGCCAGGGGAAGTGTTGCAGCCGGTTCATTTAGGTATAAGGGGATTAAATCGGTGTATCCTGCCGTGAACAAAACCGACGCGGCATCTCCAATACCACGGCCGAAGGCAAGAAGCACAGCGGTAATAAACCCTGAAAACCCTTGCTTAAACATTATTTTAAAGGCGGTTTCAGTTTTTGTAGAGCCCAATGCCAATGTAGCTTCATATAAGCCTATCGGAATTGTACTCAGTACTTCGTCAAATGTTCTGACAACGATTGGGGTAATCAATAAGGCTATTGTAATAATTCCTGCGATAAGAGAGGCATTCATGCCAAAAAAGAGCATCAGCGTGAAACCAAAAGCACCATAAACAATGGAAGGGATACCCCATAATGCGTCCAGTAGATACCGAATAGTGTTTTGTATACGTTTATATCTGATTAAATGCACATTAATGTAAAGAGCGGCTGGCATACCAATTAAGATTGCAATAAAAGTTGCACCAAAAGCTATATCCAACGAACCTATGATGGCATTCAGCACACCGCCTTCACCACCATAATAATATCCTCCTTTTGGGGTTTTTATTACCATATCAAGGGAAAGGGAGTTAAAACCTTTCACAAAAATTATAATGATGATAAATGCCAGTATTGCAATTAGTGAATAGGTTGCAAAGCCTGACAGGAATTTGAATATATTTTCTTCAATTATTTTTCGCCTGTTCATCGTGTTTTGGTTTTATATATGAAATACCTGAAAACAAGGTTGATTATCAGGATAATGACAAGCAATAGTAAAGCCGCAAACATTAGTGCCGAATCGTACATGGGAATCGAGAGCATTTCACCGTAGTTGTTGGCAATCAAAGCTGGAAGGGGATATCCCGCCTTAAATGGGTTATGGGTAATCTGCACACGGTTTCCGACAACCATCATTACTGCCAGGGTTTCGCCAAATGCCTTGGCCAGTCCCAATCCATAGGCTGAGATAATGCCAGGATAGCTTTTACGTATTACTACATGTTTTACGGCTTGCCAAAAAGTTGCCCCCATCGAAAGCGAAGCTTCTTTTAAGCCAATAGGTACAGTATTGAAAATTTCAATCAACATATTTAACATGTATGGGATGCACATAACCGCCAAAACAATTCCCCCCGCAAGCATGGTATATCCTGAGGAATTAATGTTTAAAAAGGGGGCAAGCACATTGCCAACAAAGGGTACAATAATTAAAATACCCCACATTCCATAGATTACTGATGGTAAACCAGCTAGTATATCCATCACAGGTTGCATAATCCGTACCAAGTTTTTTGATGCAAACTGGGTAAGGTAAATGCCTGCAAGTAAACATACTGGTGCTGCGAAAATGAAAGAAAGCACTGTAACATACATAGAACTGTTAATAAACGGCCAAAAACCAAACTTTCCATCAGTAGGCAACCATTCGGATGAGCCTATCAGGTGGGGTAAATTCTGGATTTCGAATAAGGGCAGTGCTTTTAGATAAAGCGCTATTCCTATTATTAATGGTAAAAGCAGGATAGTAACCAAGGCTGTTACCATCCATGTCTCCGTAATTCTATCAAACAAAAACCTCCTGAGTATCATGAACTTAGTTTAGTTTTTCTAAATACCCGTTAATTTCCTCCTGGTCGATTAGTACATATCCAGCCTCTTTTACAAATTTTTGCCCATCGGTAAGCGTCCATTTTATAAAATTGAGTGTGGCCTGTTTCGTGGGTTTTCCTTTTGAAACAAAGTATAATTCCCTGGCAGGGGGCGATGGATATATACCATTTGCTACGGCTTTTAAAATGGCATCGAAGGTATCGTAGAAATTCTCATAGGGGTCAATTGTCCCGTTGCCATTTATATCAATGGGAATTACTTCAATACCAGGACGTTTAGTTCCCGTTTTGATATCATATATAAAAATGGTGTTATTAAAACCAATTCCTGCCGGGTCTTTGGCAACAGCCTCTGCCAATCCGGGGTCTCCATATATGCCAATGCCATTAAGGTTTTCTTGTTGTCCTCTCAGGTATTTTGCCCATGTACCCGCAGCACCACAAGCATCTGAACGGGTATAAACAACTACTTCTTTTTTATCAGTGGCTTTTAGGAGTTCACCCCAGTCTCTTATAGTACCCTCAATAAATATTGCTGTAAATTCTTCTTTGGTCAACCCACGTTTTTTCAAAATATCAAGGTAAGGGTTATTGGCACTGATAGTCGGTAAAACGGCATCAATAGTTAATCCTACCCACCATACACCCTTGTCTATTTCTTCCCGGGCAATTTCACGTGAGAACATACCTAAATCCACTGTTCCTGAAAGGGCATCGGCCATTCCTTTACCGGCACCACCAGCAGATATATTAAACCTGATATCGGGATTTTCTTTTTTATATTCTTCCGCCCATTGCACCGTAAGAGGATACAAGGCAAAAGCACCGGAAAGACTGATTGTCTGCTCCTTCTTTTTTGTGGAGACACAAGACGATAAGAATATTGTTGCTATCAGGACATAAATGAATCTTGAATGTTTCATATTGATATTTTTAAGGTTTTACAATTAATTGTTAGCTTATTGTTTAAATAATGTTGGAGTGATAGTCAATTGTAGAAAAAAGAATTGTTGTAACTTTTCATTGGGTACTCCCTGCATCGTTTTTAACGATTCGGCAGGCACAATAAAAGCGTATCCGCTTTCTAAGGTTCCCCAATCCTCAAATTTATACTTTAACACCAGATCGTTTTCAAAACCTAAATTCTTATCACTCGGTGTAGTTGGGTTTGTTTGTGCCAATCTGAAGCAATGCCCAATATTGCGGACACTTAATGATTTTGAAAATTTATAATCGAGATAGAAGTAATAATCAGCCAAACCACCCTGATTGGTGTGTGATGGAAAATTTCTGAAATAATCCATATAACCAAAATATTGGTGCCTGCTTCCATAAAGCACATCAAATAAATTATCGGTTTTTAGATCAGTCCCAATTTTGTTATTGCCCGAAAGATAGTCTACACCAATTCCAGATGTAAGGTTTGATATTTTGTAACTTACATCGGCATCAATCAAATATGCGCTTATGTTTGTTCCGGTTTTGTTTTTTCCATACTGATAATATACATTTCCAGAAACACTTAAATTGTCGTTTTTGTATTCTGAATAAATACCCGAGGTTTGTCTGAAATGGATTGTATTCGTTGTATCTGTTTCGGTAACTCCAGAAGCTATATGCTTAAGAGAAAAATTCAGATTGTCATTAAGGTTTCTGTTTAGCCAGACAAAATTCAATGATTTGATTCTTCCGGAAGGATACGTGTTATCAATAATCGTTTCGAGAAGTGTATTTCATGAACCGGCTATATGTAAATTCCAATCATTTAGTTGAAGCTTTACTGCTACAGTATCATAAGAAATACCGAATTGATTCCAGTTTCTCTTTCCCAGCAATCTCTGGTTATCGTACACTAATTGTTGCCGGCCAACAGAAAACCAACCAGTGTTTCCGGCTTTTAATTCGATATAACCTTCAAATAAATCCAATGCAGCCTGGTCACCAAATACTCCCGTTGAAGTTGCAAGCTGCTCATCGCCCCATATTCTTACATCTTGTGGGGTAAATCGGATCTTCAAATCATCAGTTTGAT
>JAUWBB010000190.1 GCA_030605195.1 Bacteroidota bacterium | reverse complement strand
AAGTTTCTGAAGAGGTTCATGATATATCGCAAGTATTTACCGGAGCAATTTATGATATTTTGTCCGATATGTTCGAAGACCATCTGGATATGAACTTGTATGATCCGGCTGAGACTTTGTTTCGGATCGGAAGGCATATCGCGTCCATCGTTATTACAGCAATCATAAATGGTCCGGAAAAAAATGCTACTTTCAAGGATATTGCAAAAAATATGATTGAGTTTGAACCCGGCGAAAAATGGAAAGATTTTATTGTTAAACGGTTTACCGAAAGGGAAATATTAGGAGAACCCGTCAGCCTGGTTGAAGAACGCCCTAAAGAACTGGTTTGGGAAAAGTGTTGCCATACACTGACTCGTAAGGAACATAAGGACGAATTTGAGAATGCAGTTAAAGAAGCGTATAACTAAACCCCGGGAGCGTTTAACTGGAATGAAGCCATCAAATCCTCTTATAGTGCCGGAGAAGAATTCCAGGTAAATAGCAAAGAAGCATCATCCTTTAGGGAAATTGGATTTGGCGTAGCTCTGACCTTTAAACCGGATGGTATTGCCAGGGGTACATCAGCCCTTGTAGCATTATCTGAAGACCGTCCGAATAAAGTAATACTCGATGAAAGAATTGCCGCCCATTATTCCTTAAATAAAGGCAGTTCAAAACAAAGATATCCAAGATCATTAATGGGATCCATAGCCCTGCTGAGACAAACTTATCTCGATGCGGATTGGTATGCTTCAGCGAATGACAGATCTTTTCAGGACCTTTCACTGGAATCGTGGAACGCAAACCAGGAACTACCGCGGATCTTTGAAGCAGGCGATAAGTATTCCATACTCAGGGCAGACAAGGTTGCGGATGAATTCGGTATCCAGTATATCATTGCAGGTGACGGCAGGGAATATCAGATCCTTGAGGATATCAGGAAAACAGGAGAAGAAAACAGGAGTATTACGTTTTACCGGTTGGGTGAAGGAGAAAAAGATGCAGGGGCAGGTACAATTTCCGGATGGAACCTGGGGAAACTGGATTGCCGAATATAAAGAAGAGGCAGGCGGTAGGGAAACACCGAAAAAAACAGAGACCGGTCAGGAAAAGGAAGGAAACATAATTTTTCCATTCGTGGCCTATGGATCAGAGGAATTACCGGAACCCACGGATGTTTTATTTCGAAATGCAACGGTCTGGACCAATGAAGCCGATGGTATACTTACAGGGACAGATGTCCTGGTAAAGAATGGTAAAATATCTGCAATCGGTAAGAATCTGCCCCAGGAGGATATAACAGTTATCGATGCTACATGGAAACATCTGACATCGGGAATAATCGACGAACATTCACACATTGCAGGTTCCGGAGGTATTAATGAAGGAAGCCATGCAATTACCTCCGAAGTAAGGATCGGAGATATCATTAATCCGGATGACATAAGTATTTACAGGCAGCTTGCCGGGGGAGTAACAGCTGCCCAGATTCTTCACGGTTCAGCTAATCCGATTGGCGGACAATCATGTATAATTAAACATCGCTGGGGTGAAAATGCTGAAGGATTGAAAGTGAAAGGTACAGTCGGGTTCCTTAAACATGCCCTGGGTGAAAATGTCAAGCAAAGCCGGACGCCTCAATATCTTGCAATTAGGTATCCGCAATCAAGGATGGGAGTTGAACAGATAATAAAGGATGCCTATACACGCGGCAAGGAGTATCTGTACAGGTGGGATCGCTATAATAAGCTGAATCCAAAGGATAAAACTTATACCACCAGACCCAGGAGAGATCTTCAACTCGAGGCTATCGGGGAGGTTCTGAGGAAAAAAAGTTACATAACCTGCCATACTTATGTGCAATCAGAAACAAATATGATCATGAAGCTGGCAGATGAATTCGGCATAAAGGCCCATACCCTGATACATAATACGGAAGGTTATAAGATTGCTGATAAAATGAGAGAACACGGTGCTGCAGGATCAGTTTTTTCTGATTGGTGGGCTTTTAAATATGAAGTATATCATGCCATTCCGTACAATGCAGCTTTGCATCTTGATCATGGAGTGATCACCTGCATTCATTCAGATAATGCTGAATTATCCCGAAGACTTAACCAGGAGGCCGCCAAAGCAGTTAAATACGGAGGTGTCTCTGAAGAGGAAGCATGGAAACTGGTAACCCTTAACCCGGCCAGGATCCTGCACCTTGATGACCGGATGGGCAGTATCAAACCCGGTAAAGATGCGGACCTTGTCCTATGGTCGGATAATCCGCTTTCCATTTATGCAAGGGCTGAGAAGACCATGGTAGATGGAATAATCTATTTTGATATGGATAGAGATGTCAAACTGCAACAATATATTCAAAAAGAAAGGTCAAGACTTCTTAAGAAAATGATGGCAGCCGGGAATGATAAACCTTCATTCAGTGGTGCAAAGACAAATCAGCAGTTCCTCTGGGATGACGAGGAAGTGATTGACATCTTTAATGAAACTGATATAAACGAATTAAACCGGTAACTTATGAGAACAAAAATAAACAGCCTTTTCGTTGTCGTGTACCTGCTGGGAACACTGACTCATTATGCCCAGACAATATCACCGGCCCATCCACAGGAAAAACCACTGGTACTTTTAGGTGGCACAGCCCATATCGGGAATGGTAAGATAATTGAGAATTGTGTTATTGCCATCGACAAAGGGAAAATTGTCCATATAGGTTCAATAGATGAACTGAGTATGGATATAGGGGGATATGAATCGGTCCGGACAGACGGGAAACATATCTACCCGGGATTGATCTATCCTCTTTCCGGACTGGGATTATCCGAGATCGGTTCAGTAAGAGCAACCGTAGATGCAGGGGAAACAGGAAGCCTGAATCCCAATGTCCGAACCATTATAGCCTATAATACAGATTCTGAGGTAATTCCAACCATTCGCTCAAATGGGATCCTTCTTGCACAGATCACTCCCCGCGGAGGATTGATATCGGGAACATCATCCATCGTGCAACTCGATGCCTGGAACTGGGAAGATGCAGCTGTACGAACAGACAACGGCATTCATTTAAACTGGCCAGGTATGTTCAGACGAAGAGGATACGGATCATCCGGAACCACAACACCTGACCCCAACTACAAAAAGAATGTGGAGATCCTGGATAAGTTCTTTACCGATTCACGCACTTATTTTGAATCAGAAAACAGGGATAAAGCAAACCTAAAGCTTGAAGCTATGAAAGGCCTGTTTGATGGAAGCAAACGCTTATTTATAAGTGCCGGTTATGTAAAAGAGATTGTTGAAAGCATCCGGTTTGCGAAAAAACATGGCGTGCAAAAAATAATCCTGGTTGGTGGAGATGAAGATGCATGGATGGTTAAAGACTTTCTGAAAGAGAATAATATACCTGTAATTGTTGCACATATTCACAGGATGGCAAAAAGAAAAGATGAAGATGTCAGACTTCCGTTTAAACTTCCATCCATGTTCATGAAGGAGGGAATACTTACAGGGATCTATTATCCCGGCGCTACAAGATCAATGAACCTTCCGTTTGTTGCAGGACATGCCGCGGGATATGGACTAACCAGGGAAGAAGCCCTCCGGTGTATTACACTGAATAACGCACAAATACTTGGAATTGAAGATCAGTATGGAACACTTGAAACCGGTAAAGATGCAACCATGATCGTCTCATCGGGTGATATATTGGATATCCGCACGAACAATGTTGAACTTGCATATATTTCAGGCAGAAGAATTAACCTCGATAACAAACATAAACAACTGTACAGGAAGTATAAAGAGAAGTATGAAGGACAGAAGTGAGGAGGCCCTGACCCTGGAGGAACTGCCCTGGGTTGAAATAAAGGAACCAAAGATACATTACCCGGTTTTGAAATAGACCTTTCACAAAAATTGATTCTCCTTTTTGTAAGTCGTCAGCTTAATTGAAGCGAATTTTTATATAAAATTAAGGGATAATTTTCAGGTTTCAAATTGATATCAGGTTATTTTTTTTCTTAATTTTACAAAGTAAGGAAATTGGTTCCTGATTATTGAGTTGCAATCCACAATGTACAGAGAGTTTTTCTCAAGGTTAAAATCATTGACAGGAATTACAGTTATGAATAATAATACAATGGCTATTAGGAAAAAATATCTTCTTTTACTTTTAATTCTTGTTCCACCGCTTATGACCAGTTCAGCAAAAACATTAAATCAATATCTGCCAAAAGCAGTTAATGGATGGGTAACAGTTGGAGAAGACCATTATTATAATCCGGAAACTTTATTTGATTATATAAACGGAGGAGCAGAACTGTTTATATCGTATGATTTTGAACAGGTCATCAGCCGGACGTATAAGAAGTCCGGACAACCGGATATCACTGTCGAGATTTTTGATATGATTAAAGCAAAAAATGCATTTGGTGTATTTACACATGCCCGTGAAAGTGTAGACAGTATCTTTGGGCAAGGTTCACAAACGTTTGAGGGCGCAATTCTATTCTGGAAAGACCGGTATTATATTTCCATAGTATCTGATGAGGAAACAGGTGACTCGAAAAAGGCCCAGGTAGCTATGGCCAAAAAGATTGATAAAGCAATAAAGCAGACAGGTATGTTACCTGAAATTCTGGATTGGATACCCGAGTCGTTACTTGTACCTGAGAGTATTTTTTACTTTCATCATTATGTATGGCTAAATGCATTTTATTATATCTCTGACGAAAATTTGCTGAACATAACTGATAAAACCGATGCTGTACTGGCAAAATATGGTGAGCCTGAAAAGAGATATTATTTACTTATTATTCAATATCCGGATAACAATCTGGCAGGTGATGCCTATAAGAACTTCGCGGAACAGTATGCTCCGGAAATTAAAACGCATCCGGTTGTTAAACTTGAAGATGGTAAATGGATAGCATGTAAAGTTGACCACGATCTGTTTGTTTGTGTCTTCAATGCCCATGAAGAAAAGAATGCTGGTACGTTGCTGAAAACTGTTTTGGAGAAACACTCATCTTCAGGTGAATAAATGATTATTAAACTAATTTAATCCTATTTAAAACAAAATATCATGAAAAAAAAGCCTATTACACGAAGACAACTATTGAAGAATACAGCCCTTGCCTCAGTAGGCGGATTTCTGTATCTGAACTTTCCTGGTTCAAAACATATAGCTAAGGCTTCCGGACTTAATATTAGAAGTAATTACCCTGGTGAAAAGACCCGGGTTGTCCTGATCAGAGACAAAGACCTCCTGACAGATTTCAACAAACCGGATCAGGTTAAGATTCAATCCATGCTAGATCAGGCAGTTGTCACTTTAACTGGAGTATCTAATCACACTGAGGCTTGGAAGAAGCTGATTAAACCTGAGGATATCGTTGGCATTAAGTCCAACAATTGGAGATCACTTCCTACGCCTCCGGAATTGGAAATTGCCATAAAACAATGTGTTTCGCGTTCAGGAGTACCGGAAAAGAACATTAGTGTCAGAGATGGGGGAATCATTGAAGACCCAATCTTTATGGATGGAACTGCTCTTATTAATGTCAGGCCTATGCGAACTCATGCCTGGTCCGGAGTTGGATCATTATTAAAGAATTACATTATGTTTACGAATAACAGACCTGCACTTCACCCTGATTCATGTGCAGATCTGGCTAAACTCTGGAAATTACCTAATGTGGAAGGCAAAACCAGACTGAATATTTTGGTAATGTTAAATCCTCTTTTTCACGGAGTCGGTAGGAATCACTTCAATAAAGAGTTTACGTGGGAATATAAGGGATTAATTGTGGGGTATGACCCTGTCGCAGTTGACTCTATTGGAGTTCGTATTATTCAGGCAAAAAGGAAAGCATTCTTTGGTGAAGACCGGCCGTTAAATCCTCCGGCTAAACATATCTTCCTTGCCGATACAAGACATAATATTGGGACGGCTGACGCTGAGAAAATTGAGCTGGTCAAGAAAGGATGGATGGAGGATTCGTTAATCTGAAATAGTATTCGGCCTCTTGCTTTTTACCAACTTGCCAAAAAGAATATCCAATCCTGTACATATTATAATCTATGATATAATTATTGTTTTAGAATTTATATTTGAAACTGAGAGTAATGACTTGTGTTTCATTATAGTTAACGGTATGTAAGTCAAAACCATCGCCGGTTATTTCTTTTTCAATCTCAAAGGTATTTAAAATATCGGTAGCTGATACAATAATCTCTGCTTTGTCTTTTAATGCTTTTTTCTTCAAACCGAAATCAATTGAATATCGCTCTTTAATTTTCCCCTGCGGGAATATATCGGGTGCATAGTAAATACCTGCCAGTTGAAACTCGGTTTTCCAAGGAAGTTTTATATTGGTATTAAGTTTTA
>JAUWBB010000321.1 GCA_030605195.1 Bacteroidota bacterium | reverse complement strand
AATCTCACCCTCCACCGGTTCATAAAACCCCAATAAAAGTTTAACTAACGTGGTTTTACCGCTTCCGCTGACGCCTACAATGGCAGTGACTTTATTTTCCGGGATTACCAGACTGATATTGTTCAGAACTTTCTCCGAATGCGGTCCTTCGTATTGGAAAACCAGGTTCTTAATGATCAATCCCTCGTTTTTGGGAATTTCTCTTATCCTGTTATTCTCCGGTTTTTCTTCATCCTCTTTGTTATGAATTTCCCCCAACCGTTCAAGACTGATCCTGGCGTCCTGGGCAGCCTGGGTAAAGTTGATGAATTGCTGGATTGGCGCATTCAACTGGCCTATGATATACTGGACGGCAATCAGCATTCCCAGGGTCATGTTCCCGTGGATAACAGCGCTTGCCGATAGAAACGATATAAGAATATTTTTTGTTTGATTTATTAACGAGGCGCCGACTTGTTGATTTTGATTCAGTACCAGTCCCTTGATCCCTACTTTGAACAACTTTGCCTGGATGCGCTCCCATTCCCATCGTTTCTGTTTTTCGCAGGCATTCAGTTTGATCTCCTGCATTCCGGTAATAAGCTGAACAAGATTGCTCTGGTTGGCCGAAGCCTGCTGGAAACGTTTATAATCCAGTTCGCGCCGTTTTTTCAGGAACAACAGGACCCAACCAACGTATAAAATGCTCCCAATGAAAAAAATACCGAGTATTCCCAAATGGTATGTTGCCATGACCACGGAATAAACAACAAGGGTGATTATCGCGAACACGATGTTGATCAGCGAGCCGGTAAGGAATGACTGAATGCGGTTATGATCGCCGATACGTTGCATGATGTCGCCGATCATTTTCACGTCGAAAAATGCGATGGGCAGCTTCATGAGCTTGATCAGGAAATCGGAGATAAGCGAGATGCTCACACGTGCGGTCACGTGAAGCATGATCCAGCTCCGGATCATGCCATTGGCCGTTTGTCCGAGAGTAAGCACCATTTGTGCCACCAGTACCAATATTACGAACGCCAGATCGCGGTTATTGATCCCGTAATCAACGATGGCCTGTGTCAGAAAGGGGAAGATCAGGCTGATGATGCTGCCTGTGAGCATACCCAGTATTAACTGGAGAATAAATTTTCGATATGGCCGAAGGTATCCAAACAGGTAAGCAAAACGTAGTTTATTCTGTTTTTCACCCTCATGTGTGTAAAAATCAGGAGCGGTTTCCAGCAATAATGCAGCTCCATTTCTTTCCTCATCTTTTTTGGTGCTGTACCAGCATTTCAGGAATTCATCCCGTGTGTATTTGAGCAGGCCGTAGGCAGGGTCGGCGATGTGGATAATGGTTTCTTTGTCCTTTTTTATATTTCCTCCAACTCCTTTACAAAAAGTGAGGAGATTTTTAGAATTATTTTGAATATCATACGCAACTACAAAGTGGTTCTGGTTCCAGTGGAGGATGCAGGGGAGGTGGACTTCATCGTGGAGTTGTTCCCAGGTAAGGCGCATGCCTTTAGTACGAAAGCCAATACTTTCGGCTGCATCGCTGATGCCCAGCATGGATACGCCCTCCCGGGTGATGTAACACCGCTGGCGCAGGAATTGCAGACTATAGTCTTTCCCATAAAACTTCGCGATCATCCGCAGGCACGACGACCCACAATCCATGGAATCGAGTTGTTTGCAGTGTGGAAATTTTATCATCTATTAATGTAAAGATTCAGTACTAATTCTACCATCTAACCATTTATCAATTTGTCATTTTATCCGTTTCCCAAAGGGACAGGTAACAATTTTACCAATTATCAATCTTCCATATGACATAAATTGGGTTTGCCAATGGTCAGTTCGTAATTTGAGGGCGAGGGACAAAGATATTTATACAAGCAAGTATTGCATGGTTGCTGATTTCTTATCCTTAACCAACTGTTTCCATCATACATTTCTGAATAAATCATTTGATTAATGGAATCAACTTTGATATTCCCAAGTTTCAACATGTTTACATTTGCATAAACATCTCCGTTACTCATAATAATTAATCTTCCAAAATCATTGGTATTGAGGACCATATGAGAAAAAATTTGCTTGCTAGATAAGGGTTCGGCAAGTATGTCGTCCTTATTTAAAAAGATATTGTTTTCGAAGAACTTCACATTGTATTTGGTATAAACTGGAGTCAGTAAATAGTTGTCAATCTCATTTTTTACAATAAAATTGTCTACCATACAGTAATCCTCCCCAGAAGACAAGAAAAAGTTTAATTCAAAAGGTATAGCATTGGATCTGATTAGCTGGATTGCATCTAAAAGTTTTATTTCAACGAAATCCGAGAATACAATTACTTTAAGGCTAGAGTTTTTCGAAGCTATATGAGATAATTTATCTTTGGATGTGAGGATATTCTCGAAGTGACAGTTAAAAGTAATATTACACTGAAACTTTCCAAGTATGACCACTAATTCTTTGAGTTGAGCATATTGAAATATATCACCTCCTGAAATGTTGATTTTGAAGACACTGCTACCCTCAATATTCTGCATAAGGTTCTGAATATTTTCGATTGATAATTCATAATTTAAAACTGCCCGAGTACAGGCTACAGATTGTTTATATGCAACTTTGCAAAATCGACACTGTAAAAGACAGCCCGAATTAACATAAAGCGTTATTTCACGAAGATATGTCATTATATCTTCTCCTATGGAACGATACAAATCGACTTTAAGTCTATTTACATCATGCTGTAAATTTAGTTTTGGATAGAGGATAGCTGGTTTTGTATTGGAAATAGCTTGAGGAATAACATCACCTGTGTATGTTTCTCTTAGATTTTTTACAAACAACTCTGTTTCTGGCTGTCCCAGGTCATTTTCGTGAATTTCAAGGCAGTACATATTATGTGGTTTCAAGATACCCTGAATTATTTTGTCAATAGCCCTATTCCTTTGTGCTTCGAATAAATGCCCTGAAAAGGAATTATAGATAAGATAGCTCTGTATCCCTTTAAATATAAAAGCATAGGTCTCAAGATACAGCCAGTACTTTCCCATTTCAGAATTTTTTAGAGATCAACCAATACTTTTTCCATTATTTTTTCATACAAGCCCGGGTTTTTTTCAATATATGACATATGCAAATGCAAGTATTGTCTGAAATACTTTTCATTCATATAATGATTGCAGACTGGCTTATCTTCCAGGTTTTTCAGGTGAAAAATACATTGAGGACAAGAATGAACATAATAACAATGCTTGCATTGTCTGACAAGCTTTGCGAAATACTGGTTATATTTTTCTGCAATTTTTTCAAAGTCAAGTTCTACTCCGTCCTGTGTAACATTACCCAGTGCAAACTGATGTCCTATTCTTTCACATGGGAGCATTTTCCCCTTAACGGTTATAAAAAGCTTTTTACTGAATGGGAAGCAAGTGCCTGTCTGTAAATTGCTCAATTTGTTTACATCAACAAAGAAATCATTGTAGTTCTTAAACACATTGCCACTATATCGATGTAGAAATGTACTTATATGTCGTACCTCTTCTAATTTTATAAACCTTTCTTCTTTAATCTGAGAGTAATCTTCAGCTTGGTGTAGACTTTCATTGGCATTCCGATAAGTTTCAAAAAATTTTTCAACTTTGTCCGTGCGAATTCCAGTGTTACTTAATTCCCCTATGGAGGCCACTTTCCCGAATTCTCTTTTAATGAAATTGTGAATTTCAGAAATGGAATTCCGGTTATGCAGTACGGCATTAAAATTGACTTTTTTACTAAAATAGGATGAGTATTTTTCCTGTATGTATTTTATATTTTTATATATTTTATCAAATGCTTCCTCTCCGTTATGAAATACCCGATAAGAATTGTTGTATTTGTTTCCATCTAGGCTAATTAATAATTTAAAGTGGTTTCTGACTAAAAAGTCAATATATTTATCAAGTAAAA
>JAUWBB010000154.1 GCA_030605195.1 Bacteroidota bacterium | reverse complement strand
CAAGCATCAAATATCAAATAATAATCAATAATCTAAATCACAATATTCAAAGCTGTTTCGGTCATTTGACAATTGATATTTGGTATTTATTTGTTATTTGTTATTTGTTATTTGGTGCTTTATTAACGAAAATGCTTGACTTTATGGACAAACACTAATTAGGTAAATTATTTTTATTTCACTTTTCGAAAAATAGAGTTGAAAATTAAATTTAGTTCTTTAGCTGCGTGATTAAGGGATCGGTGATAATTCCTCTTGGTACTTTTTTACAAAATTTTATAACATCTTCACCAAACTTAGCTGTTCTTTCTTCCAAATCATATTTTCTGTCTTTTTTAGTCATTCTTTAGGTCAATTAGAAATTAGATCAATTATGCCATAGGCATCCCTTTGGGAGAAATTAGGTAAATTATTCCAATTTTTATTTCACAGGGTAAAATTATGCAGTTATGTTTTTCCTATTGCACTTTTATATACTTCACGAACTTTCAAAGCCGAATTCTCCCATTTTAAATCATCTACTTCCTGTTTGCCAAATTTTTTAAACACTTTTGAGAGCGCCGGATATTTCAATATTCCGTAAATGGCATCAGCCATGGCATTGATATCCCAGTAATCCACTTTAACTGCATGGGTTAGAATTTCAGCTACACCTGACTGACGGGAAATAATTACAGGAACATTGGATTGCATAGCTTCCAAAGGAGAAATACCAAAGGGTTCAGAAACTGAAGGCATAATATACACATCGCTCAGATGCAACATCTGGAAAACATCATTACCCTTAAGGAAACCCGTAAAATGAAATTTATCCGTAATCTTTAACGCAGCGGCATGGCTTATCATTTTATTCATAAGATCGCCACTGCCGGCCATCACGAATCTTACATTATTCATTTTTTGAAGAACCCTGTGTGCAGCAGAAATAAAATACTCCGGGCCTTTTTGCATAGTTATCCTTCCCAGAAAAGTAACAATCTTTTCATCCATTCCTTTTCTGAACCAGCTACTCTTTTTTTCAACAACCGGTTCAACCGCGTTATAAACTGTAATAACCTTTGCAAGGTCGATATGGTATTTTTCAATTACAGTATTTCTTGTCAGGTTACTTACTGTAATAATACGGTCTGCTACATCCATCCCTCTTTTCTCGATGGCATAAACATCAGGATTTACCTTGCCCCCGCTCCGGTCAAAATCAGTCGCATGCACATGAATGACCAAAGGCTTACCCGATGCCTCTTTCGCTGCAATTCCTGCCGGATAAGCTAACCAGTCATGGGCATGAATCAGATCAAACTCCGTTTCCTCTGCAATCACCGAAGATACAACTGCATAATTGGCAATCTCGGTTAATAAATCCGTTCCATACTTCCCTGAAAATTGTATTTTACCTTCATCGTCAACCTGTACAAACCGGTATTCTCCTGATACTTCCTTTTCAGTTAACCGCCAATAATCCTCCGGATCAACATAAGGGACAATACCCGATTTAACTTCCAGGAATTCCATTTTCTTTCTGAATCCTTCGATGTCAATTTTCTTTCGTATGATAGAGATATCTCCTGCTCCGATTAATCTGATCGCACTTTGATCTTCGTCTCCATATGCTTTCGGAACCACAAAGGTAATTTCAATTTCCTCTATTGATGACAGACCTTTGGTTAAACCGTAGCTTGCCGTTCCCAGACCACCTGAAATATGAGGTGGAAATTCCCATCCAAACATCAAAACCTTCATATCTTACTAATTTTCTGTTATTTCTAATATCTCTCCAGCATTGTCAGAACCCGAAGTATTTCAGCTACACTCCACGCCTGTGATATTGCTCCCCCCGGAAGATGAGGAGGATTACCATTATAAATCTCGGAAATTGAATCAATCCCATGCTCACTCATCACTTCTTCAAACCCTTCCACTAATTGTCTGACAAATCCAATCCCGCTTTTTTCGTACAATTTTAGATAACCTTCACAAAAATGTCCCAACAACCAGGGCCAGACCGTTCCCTGGTGATATGCTTTATCTCTTTGTTCCTGGTTCCCTTCATACACTGCCTTATAGTCAGGATTTTTAGGAGATAATGTTCTTAATCCCCGTGGGGTCAGCAATTCTTTCCTAACGGTATCCAATACTTGTTTTTTCTTATCATTATCGAGAGGAGAATATTTAAACGAAACCGCAAATATCTGATTTGGCCTTACAGACCAATCTTTATAGTCACCATCTACATAGTCGGCCAGGTACGCTTTATCAGGATCACAAAATACAATCCGGAATGATTCCTTTATTTTTTCAGGCATATTTTCCCATTCCTTTACAAACTTGTTATCCCCTGCTTTTTCAGCCAATTCCAGAGCAAATTTCACAGCATTGTACCATAAAGCATTTATTTCAACGGCAAAACCTTTACGCTGGGTAACGGGATATCCATCTACTACAGCATCCATCCAGGTTAAAGCCTTCCCCTCCTCACCAGCCCATATTAACCCATTCTCCTGCATTCTAATATTGAAAGAAGTACCTTCACGATAGGCAGCGAGGATGGCTTTCATGTGACCCGAATATTTTTTCCAAACGGATATTTCAGAACCGTCATAATCAACATATTGCTGAATAGCCCAAAAGAACCATAAAGGAGCATCGACAGAATTATACGCCGCATCTTCTCCGGATCCCATATTAGGAAAAAGTCCTCCTTTCAGTTTCTTAACCTCAGTATTCGTAACCTTAAGAAAGGTTTTAGGATCATCTATTGATAAGGTTAATCCCGGTAACGAAATAAATGTATCCCTTCCCCAACAGTCAAACCATGGGAAACCGGCAATAATCCGGGTTTCCCCTTTCTTTCTTACAATAAATTGCTGGGCAGAATTAATCAGGCAATTTTTGAAATCATCCCTGGGAACCCTTTTCTTCAACTCAGCCGTAAACCTTCTTGTTATGCTGTTCGGATTAACTTCTTTGGTGCTCCCTGAAAAAACCACGCTTTCACCTTTTTTTATCGGAAGCTCAAAGTAACCGGGAATAAAAAGATCTTCTTTATAATCATATCCTCGTTTTTGTTCTTCCAGATATTCAACATTATAATACCAATCAGGGACCGGTATAAAGTCAACAGACTTCGAAAATTGCATGTGTAGATATGGATAGCCATTATATAATTTTGATTTGATCCCATTGGGTACGAATTCGGATTTTGTATTGGCTGTCAAATTGGATTTACTCAAAGCATGGATATTCCTGAATGCCAGAAAGGGTTTAAATCTCAAAATTGTAAGAGAATGAGCTTCCAGCAGTGTATATTTTATAAGTACCTGCTCATCATTTTCAACCAATATTCTTTCCTTGCGCAATACAACTCCTCCAACCCGAATGATGGTTACCGGAATTGTTTCTGCTTCAAAATCCCTGACATACTTGTGCCCTTTGGGTTCATAATTATCTCCTTCGTATTTATGAATTCCAATATTAAATTCTTTATCATGCTGAATTATGGTCTCATCCAGAGAAGACAATAAGACATGCCTCTCGCCGTCAAGCTGATCCACAGGGCAAACCAACAAGCCATGATATTTTCTGGTATTACACCCTATAATGGTCATACTGGCGTACGAACCAGCCCTGTTTGTTCGTAGTATTTCTATACCAAGAGAGTATTCCAGATTTATTAACCGGGATTTATCAAACCTGAGGTAACTCATAAAATAATTATTTAATGTATATCTCTTATAAAAAAGGTTACAAATATCATGAATAAAATTAAGCTATTCAATTGTTTCATTAATTTTTAAAATAAAAAAATAGTTATCTTCGCTCCGTTAAAAAATTTAGAAATTTTGCTGCACTGGTAAACGATACAAGTAATCCTTTTAGCTTATTTGTTTATGAAAAAAACAATTGTTATTTTTTTGGCTGTTTATTTATTATCCGGTTGTCAGACGAGCCAACGTTTTGAAATTGCCGGAACAATAAAAAATTCGAATGGAGAACTGATCTATCTGGACGAAATTAAAACCAATGATCTTGAAACGGTAGATTCAACTCATATCGACAAGAACGGTAATTTCATGTTCAGGGGAGATATGGCTATTCCAAAATTCTTTATTATTAAAACCAATCAGGATAATTACATTACTTTATTGCTAAATCCGGGCGATAAAATATCCATTGAAACAAACATGGAAGACCTTGGTTTCAATTATAAACTGGAAGGATCTAAAGATTCCAGAATCATTCAGGAATATAATGTAAAGCTCCGGGAAAATGTAAATAATCTTAAGGAATTAAATGAAATATTCAATGATAGTATAAACAGTCCGAATATTGAATCCATTATGATTGATCTGGACAAAAGATCAGAATTGATCGTTAAAGATCAAAGGGATTATACCATAAGGTTTATTCAACAAAACCTGCATTCCCTTGTAAGTCTTATGGCTCTTTACCAACAATTAACTCCCAGGAATCCTGTCCTTGATCCCTTAAAGGACATTCAATATTTCGAAATGGTAGACTCGACGTTGTATAATTTATATCCTGAATCGGAACCTGTACAGGCATTGCATTCTCAGGTAGCCAACCTAAAGATTAAATTCAATCGTGAAAAACTTCTTGCCATTGGAGCTATTTCTCCTGAAATTGCACTTCCTGATCCCGAGGGTGAAACAATAACCCTTTCTTCCACGAGAGGGAAAATTGTATTACTCGACTTTTGGGCTGCCTGGTGCAATCCATGCCGGATGGAAAATCCAAATTTAGTGTCCAATTATGCTAAATACAAGAAAGAAGGATTTGAAATATATCAGGTTTCATTGGACAGAAAACGTGAAGACTGGGTTTCTGCCATAAAAAATGATCACCTGGAACAGTGGATCCATGTCAGCGATCTTCAGTTTTGGAAATCCGTTGTTGTGCAGCAATATCAGCTTGATAAAATTCCCACTAATTTTCTCCTCGACCGCGAGGGTAAAATTATTGCCAAAGATGTCAGGGGCGAAGCATTAGCTGAAAAGCTATCTGAAATCTTCGATTAATCTTCAATAACGATGAAAATATTACTACCTGTACTTTTTTTAGTACTATTGGCTTCCTGCGGTCAGAAAAGTAAAATTGAAATTAGTGGTCTTGTGAATAATGCCAATCAGGAATACATTTACCTTGATGAAATGGATATTAATCAAAGGAATCCGGTAGACTCTGCCAGAATCCGAAAGAAGGGTACATTTCATTTTAGGATCCATTCCGCTGAACCAAATTATTACCAATTACGATTGACAAGCCGTAATTTTATTACCATGCTGGCATCGCCGGGCGAAAAAATCTCAGTGGTTTCAAAGGATCGATATTTACCTGAAAATTATGAGATATTTGGTTCAGAAGGTTCTTCTCTTATAAAAAAACTGGATGATCAACTGCGCAAAACCATATATAAAACCGATTCCATTTCAGCTTTATATATAGAAAGCCAGGAAAATCCCGGATACGATACCATCGGTACACAATTAAATGACGCGTACACAAAAGTAATTCAGGATCAACGTAGATTCACCATTCGTTTTATTCTGGAAAACATCAGCTCTCTGGTAGCCATAAAGGCATTATATCAAAAACTCGATTCCACAACATATGTATTATATGATAATAAGGATCTGCAATATCTGAAAATAGTAGCGGATTCATTAAAAGTGCATTACCCGGATTCCAAACATACGAAATCTTTAGTAATTGACCTTGAACAAGGTTTGAAACGGTTTACCGCACTCAGACTGGCAAAACTGATTCAAAATTCGGGAAAAGAAAAATCACTGGATATTGCATTACCTGATCCCGATGGGGACACCATTCTCTTATCCTCTTTTCGTGAACATTATGTTTTATTGAGTTTCTGGGCATCATGGGATGAAACAAGTGTGGCAGAAAACCTGGAACTCAAAAAGCTTTACCAAACATACCATAAAAAGGGATTTGAAGTATATCAGGTGTCTTTCGACAACGACAAGGAATCATGGAAAAAATCTGTGCTGTTTGATGAATTACCCTGGATTCATGTAATTGATACAGAACAGGAATTTGCAGGAATGTTCAATGTTCAGCAGTTACCAGCTAATTATATCCTGGATAAGGAAGGGGCAATTATCGGAAAAGATTTGTACGGAAAGGCATTGAGGATTAAACTATCTCAATTGTTTGACTAATTAGAGCCTGTCTATAAACTCTATATTTCGTTTATAAATAAATAACAAATCTCAAAAAACAAATAACAAATAATACCCAATGTTTGAAAAAACAAAATCCAAACAGCACATATAAAAGAATTTGTTTGATTTTTTATACCGATAGCTATCGGTATTGGAATTTGAGATTTATTTGTCATTTGATACTTGTTATTTGGTGCTTATGTAATCTTTATTTGACTTTATGGACAAGCACTAATTAATTAATTTGATTTGAAGGAAAAAGAAAAAATATTCTTTGCTTCAGACATCCATTTGGGACTACCCTCTCATGAAAAAAGCCTGGTAAGGGAAAAGTTGTTTGTTCAATGGCTGGATGAAATCAAGAACGAAGCAAGAGAAATATATCTTCTGGGGGATATATTTGATTACTGGTTCGAGTATAAGAAGGTGGTTCCAAGGGGATTTACAAGATTCCTGGGAAAGATCGCGGAGATCACGGATCAGGGGATACCGGTTCATTTTTTTACGGGTAATCATGATATCTGGATTTTAGATTACCTGCCGGTTGAAAGCGGAATTATCCTTCACCGTAATCCAATACAAAAAGAATTTAACGGCTTGCAATTTTATCTCGGGCATGGGGATGCCCTCGGTCCGGGAGATAAGGGATATAAAATGCTCAAGAAGATCTTTACCAGTTCTGTATTGCAGTGGTTGTTTGCCCGGCTTCATCCAAATTTTTCCATCTGGCTTGCCCATAAGTGGTCACACAACAGCAGGTATACAAAAGAGCTCTCTGCCGAATTTAAGGGCGAAGAAAAAGAATCGCTGATCCTTCATGCAAAAAAGATTCTTAAAGCCGAATATTTCGATTTTTTTGTATTTGGTCACCGGCATATACCCCTGGATTATAAATTAGAAAATAACACGAGGGTAATATACCTTGGCGATTGGATTACCAATTTCAGTTATGCCGTTTTCGATGGTAAAGATCTTAAATTAAGATTTTACAAAACATTAAGAACATAGTTTCACAAATTGATTAAAAAAACCCTTAATTTTCAGGT
>JAUWBB010000083.1 GCA_030605195.1 Bacteroidota bacterium | reverse complement strand
AGATATTAATATTAAAAAACAAATATGAGGTAAAAAAAAACCGCCCGAAAGGCGGTTTTTATAAAATTGAATCAATATTATTTCCTGATAAAGATAAACTGTCCTCCTTCGTCTCCGGAAAATTTAATAGGGGCAAATTTTGGTCTTTGTTCAGAATTATTTGTGATAGGAATTTTTATCCGGTCAAATAACTGACTGGCATCATAAAACCTGCTCTCATTATTCTCCAGGGCTCTGAGTAAATAATAAGCAAACACCGAATGACCTTCTCTGCCGCCATCCATTACAGGTTCAATTCCTCCTGAGGTAATAGCCTTACGGGATTTCAATTGATGAATTTCACGGTAGTATCTATCTGAATCCTCGAAAGGAATCGAATATGCACTACCCCTGAAAATATCTCCTGCAAAACAGGCATCGGATATCAGTAAGGTGTGTTTTGAAGGAATACCGGTGAGGGCTGTTTGAATATCGTTGTTGGATATTAATTCCGCCATTGATTTTGATCTGGCATCAACAGGAACCCAATAACCCTTGTTCTGTCTTTCATTAAATTCTCCATGTCCTGAATAGTAAATAAAAACATTGTCGGTTTCCTTAACTATATTACTTAATTCTTCAAAAGCATTAAGTATATTAAGTCTGTTTGCCTGGCGGTTATAGAGAGTAATAAAATCATCAAATTTATATTTGGATTTCAACATCCGTTCAATTGATTCGGCATCAGCAACTGCATTATTCAGAGGTTCAAAAACTCCCCAGTAATCATCTATTCCAATGATCAGGGCATAATAATTTCCAATTTGCATTTCCGCTCTATCTCCGGAAACATTTAATCCTTTTAACGGATCTCCAACTCCACGCATTATAACTTCCGGTTGAGCAATAATAACTTCCTGGGGTTGTTCTTCAACTATACCTTCTACTACAGTTAATGCCAAAGCAAATTCCCGGGTTCCAATGGCATAGGCAAAAGGAAATGCATCAAAACCATTTTTCTCAACCACTTCAATAATGAAGGTAGATGTACCGGTTTGAACTGTCCTGTCAGCATTAACATGAATGGTAATGTCCCTTGATTGTTTCGTGGCCAGGTCGCCAACTGCAATTATTTTATCAAAGTTGATCCCTTTGGTATCCGGGTCTTTCAGGGAAACCTTTATCTGCACATTTTCGGCAAGTCCTTCCCCGGAATTATAAATCTGGAATTTGATAAAGCTCTTTTCATTACCGTCAATGATGTTGTTGCCGTTCTGATCTGTAAACGCCTTGTTCCTGATCTCCAGGTTGGGAAGTTCCTTTACTGTTTTCTCCTGTGGGATAATCAGTTTTTTAACCTTGCTTTTCCCTGTGATCACCTCTTGTCCATAAGTAAAACTTACAGCAGCTACAAGGAAAAGGATTAAAATTTTTGTTTTCATGACTGTATGTTTTTTAGAAGGTTATTCGAAACGATATCATAGGGTTTTTTGATATTGGATCAATTGTATATCCTACAAACGGATTTGTTCCGTTGCTATTATACGAATATGTTCTGGGATTGTTACCTTTTATTAATAAAATCGTTAAATCAGTTACCCAAACAACCGCTCCAACGCCGAAAAGCAGCTTCGACAATTGATCTTTACTTTCTGCATCACTGAAGTAATTATCTCTTTTATTTATATCGGTTTTCTCATCCAGGTACTTTTTATAACTCTGATCTGCCTGGTTGTTCATAAGGTAAGACCCCGCCATACAACCGTAACCCACAAATCCCATCAACCAATAAGGTCCGCCACTAATGCTGGAATTACCCCAACCGGGGAATATAACCGATTTCACAAAGGCTCCTCCAAGGCTTCTGTCCCTGCGTGCCGGTTTCTTTTTTACTTCCGGAACCAAATGCGATGTTGCGTTAACTTCAATATAAATACCCTCGGTCAGGTCTGCATTGTCATTTAGAAAGTTCCAGATTACTCTTTTACCTCTTCCTCCTGCAATATCCTTGCCCACATCTCCTGAAAGGGACTTTGCATCCAGTTTTTCTCCTGATTCAGTATATATTTCAATCTCAATATCAAATTTTTCCCCCGGAGCAAAGTTGATAATGTCATAAGTTATGATGATATCGTCTTCTACCAGATTAAAATCTGTGTTTTCAATCAGGGCTTTTGACTGACCATATCCGTAAATTGATAAAAACCCGGAACATATAATTAATAACAATAAAACGAGGAGTGATCTTTTTTTCATCACTTAATAATTTTATTTAGTTCTATTTTATTGCCGCTCGCGGGTGAAGTACTGTTATATTTAGAATGCTAACCACTTGGTTGTCTGTTTCTAAATAAATTAACAATTAAAATCATTTACGATTTTTTTTTCTCCAGACACTGTCAGGTCTCCCGCTAAGACTCTGCCCCGCCTTCGCATACTACGGGCGCCTATGCTAAAGCTTCAGCGACAGCATGCGGGCAGGCAGGTCTTCCAGACGCTGGCAGGTCTCTGAAATAAAATGACGAACCGGAGCTTCGTCCTACTTTGCGCCCCTTCTGCTCTTAGACTTTTGCCTTTCCTGTAAATTCAAAAACTATAATAATTCCGGTATATATTCCCAGAAATCGCTCAGGTAACTACCGTTATTTTCACCCGTTCCCATGTAACCATGGTTACCAATAGCAAATCCGACAGGAGCCCTGCGTAACTGGCCGGGAAAGTCGGCTTTCCTGATCCATGTATCAGTTGTGGGATCGTATTGCCACAACTGATCATTAAACACATATGCCTGGTTAACGATGATGAAACTGATCGCGGCAGCAGGATCCGGTAAATCCGTCTTCTTTGACCAGACTCCCATGTAGGTTGAAAAGGGATCAAATTCCCAGAAATCATTCAGATTTCCACTGGGTTCATTGACTCCGCTGCATACATATCCATTATTGGCAATTGAAAATCCCTCAGCTCTCCGTCTCCCCTCTCCGGGGAAATCGGTTTTACGTATCCAGCTTCCCATCGCCCGTCCTTCGACGTCTGTTCCATTGGTTTCATCCTGCGGATTAAACTCCCATACATCAGTTAAATAAACACTATGGTCAATGTCCCAGAAGCTTCCGCTGCCTATATATCCCTTGTTGCCTATTCCAAACGCGAATACACCATTCCTGGGAATTCCCGGAAAAAGAGTTTTTTCCGTCCAGCTACTCTGATCAGGGTCGAATTGATACAGACGATCCCAGTTAAAAACATATGCCATGTTACCTATTGTAAATGCTGTACCCGCTACAGGCGGGCCTGTTTCGGGTATCCAGTTATCGCCTGAAGCATCATACTTATGAAAATCCCCAAACCATTTATTTCCATCAAATCCACCACCTATATATCCGTAATCATCTAAAGAAAATGCAAAAGCGAATGCTCTCCCTCCTCCTGGAAAAGGATCCAGTTGAACCCAAAAATTCTCCATTTTGAAATGCACAGGATTGCCATATTTTGTCTCGGTATCATTTGTAGCATAAGCAATATAATAATAATCGGCATATAGTGTTAATCCTGATAGAGTTGTTGAAAAGGCACCGGTACTCCCAGCGATATCCAATGAAACCTGGTTAGTCCCCTGTGGATTCGGGGTGTTTGACCAATAAAAACCGTGATCGGTGACGGGTTCAAAACCCAGGTTTTCAATACTACCGTTCAGGGTTGCAGAGGTTTTGCTCAGTATGGTTGGTGCCTGTGTAGATAAGGACAGATCAGAGGTGGAAAAATTTTGCACATCGCCATATTTTGTCTCGTTAGCGTCTTCGGCGTAAGCCTGATAATAATAGGTTTTTCCTCCCTGCAGTTCTGTTTCGTCGTAATTGAATGATCCGGTTGTGGAATTTGAACCCACCGATATTTTTTTTCCTCCGATTTGCGGCGAGGATGATTCAGAAATATAAAATCCATAACCGGTAATGCCTTCACCGACATCAATGATAGTTCCGGTAAGTTGAACCGTCCCGGTTCCTATCGAATGTGAATCGGTGTTAACCAGGATTTCCCTGATTAGTTCAATTTCTTTACAAGTGACCGTAAAGGCTATAAGGATCAGGGAAAAAAGGGAAACCTTTAACAATATTTTTCTGTTCATAATAGCGTTTATCGCGATTAATTAAAGATTCCGAGTTATAAAAATATGGACACTATACAAATAACCCCAAAATATAGGAAAAATAATTCGGGTTTACAAAAAACAAATTCATTTTCACCATTTATTTTTAATTCTTCAATTTTTTCCATAAATTGTACATCGAACCTGAAAGATTACTTTCGGTGAAATCGACCGCCCTGTTGAATGTTCTTTCAGAGTTCAACAGGGCGAGATTTTGAGTCAAATTCTGACTAATTTAGAAACCCTGTCTATTTTGTTACTCGTCAGACTAACTGGAGTCGTCTGACGAGAATCCTAATTTCAAGTCAAGCCCTGACTAATTGACTAAATAACCGACGAGAAGTTAGTGGTTACAAAATTAAAAATCCTTAGGCTCTTAATTCTAATATTCGTGTATTTATTGGCAATAGGATATTTAAAGCGTTGAATTTTAATTTTCTTATGAAATCATTATCACCCGGATCAAATGTTTAACTTTGCTTATCTACTGGTAAAAATAATATTATGAGATTACAAGCACTAATCATATTGTTTCTATTGTCCGGAATAGTTTTTGGACAAAATGAAAAGCTGAAACCCAAAAAGAGCTTCACCGTTGTCTTCTACAATGTTGAAAATCTTTTTGATACAGTGGATGATCCTTTAACGGAGGATGATGAATTCACTCCCGGAAGTGAGAAAAACTGGAGCACGGAGCGGTATCAGAAAAAACTGGAGGATATTTCAAAGGTTCTGTCCTCTATAAACAAAAAAGAGCTTCCGCAGATCATCGGCTTATGCGAGATTGAGAACAGGAAGGTTTTGCAGGATCTTGTTAAAACAGGTAAACTGAAGAAGAAAGAATACGGGATCGTACATGAAGACAGTCACGATACCAGAGGCATTGATGTAGCTCTCCTGTACCGGAAGGATGAATTTAAATCCGTATCCCACAAGGCGATTCCCGTTGTATTCCGGTTTGATTCAACCCTCAAAACCCGGGATATCCTGTACGTAAAAGGGAAAGCCCCGGGATCAGGTATTCTGCATATTTTTGTTAATCACTGGAGCTCGAGAAGAGAAGGTCAGCAACAAACCGAACAAAAACGCATTTTTTCCGCGGTGACCCTTAGAAAGTCCGTGGATTCCATTTTTAACCTCGAACCGGAAGCCAAAATCATTATCATGGGCGACTTCAACGATGAACCCACCAATATGAGCCTTCATTCCGTGCTAAATGCCACAAATAAGCGTAAAAATGCCGGTCAGCGTGATCTGTACAACCTGATGTACGATAAACACAATTTTGAAAACGCGGGAACCTATAGCTATAAAGGGAATTGGAATATGCTGGATAACCTCATCGTATCCCAGTCCTTGTTAACAGATAAGAAAAACTATCGTGTCGATTATACCGGCGGTAAAATTTACCGGGACGACTGGATGATATATGATAATCCTAAAATAGGAGACCTAACCCCGAATAAGACATACGGAGGGAATATGTACTTCGGCGGGGTAAGTGATCATTTGCCGGTTTTTATGGTGTTGCAGAGGAAGTAGGTATTTGCAGCGGTGTGCAGGACGAGTTCAGGGCTTAGATTTTTGTTATACCAGATTCACAGGGCGTTGCCCTGTGTTACTGCTTATGCCCTTTCCTCGCTCCGCCGAAGCGGCTACGCGAAGGCGATGCAGGGCAAAAAGGAAGATAAATAAATTAGGTTTAAAAAGAGTAAAATCTGCTCAACACGAAAATAAACCCAATGCCTTGTCCCGATAGCAATCGGGACTGCGGCACATGAATTTATTTCAATCTTTATTAGGTGGTTTTACTTTTTACCACAGTGAAATATGCTCCTTCCCTGGTGAAATATTTTCGTACCTCAAATTTCACCCCGTTAGGATAAATACATAAATCCAACGGGGTGAACGTGGCAAGCTTTTATCTTTTGCCTTGATTCGTACTCGTCAGACCACTACTACTGTTTAACTTTATGATTAGATTTAAAATATTATGCTAATAATGAGATATTATAATAAATTTGAACATCTTAGTGGTCAGACGAGTTAGACCCCATTGGTTTGAATTTTAGTTTGAATTGGAAGCCATAATGTTATAGTGGTCAGACGAGTAGGTTGCAAAATTTAAAAACCAACAAGATTATGGAACATGAAACTTGAAACCTGAAACTATAAACCGAGAACCGACAACCAAAATGAAATTTCAACTAATCTCCGACTATGAGCCTACCGGCGACCAGCCGGAAGCCATTAAACAACTGGTGGAAGGGCTACGGGATGGAACACGATTTCAAACCCTGCTGGGAGTGACAGGTTCAGGGAAAACCTTTACCATCGCCAATGTTTTTGAAAAGGTACAGCGACCTGTTCTCGTACTGAGTCATAATAAGACCCTTGCAGCTCAACTCTACGGCGAGTTCAGGCAATTTTTCCCCGACAATGCAGTAGAATACTTTGTTTCCTATTATGATTATTACCAGCCGGAAGCCTATATGCCGGTTACGGATACCTACATTGAAAAAGATCTCTCCATTAACGATGAAATTGAAAAACTCCGCTTAAGTACAACCTCTGCCCTGTTGTCAGGCAGAAAAGATATTATCGTGGTTTCTTCTGTTTCGTGTTTGTATGGTATCGGCAACCCTGAAGATTTTCATAGTAATACCATTATTATTAAGAAAGGAGATATTATCAGCAGGAACGTTTTCCTGAGAAAATTAGTGGACAGTCTTTACTCCAGAAATGAATTCGATTTTCAACGCGGAACGTTCCGGGTAAAGGGTGACACCGTGGATATTTTTGTAGCTTATGGCGATTATGCCTACCGCGTTTCATTCTGGGGAGATGACATTGAAGAAATTGAATCCTTTGATCCGGTTAACGGCAAAGCCATAAAACATCACGATAAAATATTTATTTATCCCGCTAATATTTTTGTAACCACCCGTGACCGGATGAAAAATGCCCTGTACGAGATTCAGCAGGATAAAATAAAACAAGTGTTATATTTTAATGATATCAGTAAAGAATTTGAAGCCAAAAGGCTTGAACAACGAGTGAACTACGATCTTGAGATGATTAAGGAGTTGGGATACTGCAGCGGAATTGAGAACTATTCCCGTTATTTCGATGGAAGAAAACCGGGGACACGGCCTTTTTGCCTCCTGGATTACTTCCCTGAAGATTTTATCACGGTAATAGATGAAAGTCATGTCGCGCTTCCACAAGTCAGGGCAATGTATGGTGGTGATCATTCCAGGAAGCAAGTCCTGGTTGAATACGGATTCCGGCTTCCTGCTGCACTGGATAACCGCCCGCTAAAACTTGAAGAATTTGAACAGCTAACCGGGCAGACCATATTTGTCAGCGCCACTCCGGCGGATTACGAGTTGACCAAAAGCGAAGGAGTTATCGTTGATCAGGTAATCAGGCCCACCGGACTGCTGGACCCTGTAATCGAAGTCAAGCCAAGCCTTAACCAGATCGACGACCTGATTGGTGAGATCAATAGCCGTGCCGAAAGAGGTGAACGGATTTTGGTCACCACACTTACGAAGAGAATGGCTGAAGAGTTAACGGCTTACCTGGCAAAATTGTCTATCCGGTGCCGTTACATTCATTCGGAAATTAACACCCTTGACAGGGTTGAAATTATAGAAGCCCTGAGAAAAGGCAATTTTGATGTTTTGATAGGAGTAAATCTTTTACGTGAAGGTCTTGATCTGCCTGAAGTTTCACTTGTAGCTATACTGGACGCCGATAAGGAAGGATTCCTGAGATCCAGCCGTTCCCTGACACAAACAGCTGGAAGGGCTGCCAGGAATATAAACGGTAAAGTAATCATGTATGCTGATACCGTTACCGGTTCAATGGAAGAAACCATAAAGGAAACCAACAGACGAAGGGAAAAGCAATTGAAATACAATATAGAAATGGGTATTACACCCAAACAGATCGTAAAAGCGTATAAATCAATTTTAGGTGAAATCAGGGGTAAGGCTGCTATGAAAAAAGCCTATGCAGAACCTGATAAAATCGACGTTGCCGCTGATCCGGTTGTCCGGTATATGAGCAGTACGGCCCTGGAAAAAGCCATTGAGAAGACAAAAAAATCAATGGGAAAAGCAGCAAGGGAACTGGATTTTATCGAAGCAGCCCGGTACAGGGATGAGATGTATGAACTGAAAAAACTGTTAAAATCAAAAAAGTAAATATCAGTAAATTAGAATGGTGTCAGGTGTTTCCACCTGACATTTGTCGGATGGAAACATCCGACATCATTAAAAAAAATCCCGTACGTTTCCATTCGGGATTTATATAATTTTTGACAATTTTTCTTATCCAAGGTAAGATTTCAGCAATTTACTTCTGGAAGTGTGTCTCAATCTGCGAATGGCTTTTTCCTTAATCTGTCTGACCCGTTCCCTGGTTAAACCAAACTTCTCACCAATTTCTTCCAGTGTCATATCCTGAATGCAAATACCAAAGAATAATTTGATAATATCTCTTTCCCTTTCCGTTAAGGTAGCCAGGGAGCGTTCAATTTCCCTGGTAAGGGATTCATTTATTAATGTTTTGTCCGCAACAGGAGAATCGTTGTTAGGTAAAACATCCAGCAAACTATTATCCTCGCCATCAACAAAAGGGGCATCCACAGATACATGCCGTCCTGAAACTTTCAGCGTATCCGTTACTTTTTCCCTTGGTAATTCCAGTGCGTCAGCCAATTCTTCCGGAGAGGGAGTTCTTTCAAATTTTTGCTCGAATTTTGAAAATGCTTTATTTATTTTATTTAACGATCCTACCTGGTTAAGGGGCAATCTGACAATTCTTGATTGTTCAGCTAATGCCTGCAAAATGGACTGCCTGATCCACCAAACAGCATAGGAAATAAATTTAAATCCTCTTGTTTCATCAAATTTTTCGGCAGCTTTTATCAACCCGAGATTACCTTCATTAATCAGATCGGGTAAACTTAAACCCTGGTTTTGATATTGTTTTGCCACAGAAACAACAAATCTTAAATTGGCCCTGGTAAGTTTTTCAAGGGCACTCTTATCACCTTTTTTGATCCTCTGCGCTAATTCAACTTCTTCTTCCACAGAAATCAACTCTTCTTTTCCTATTTCCTGTAAATATTTATCAAGAGAAGCGCTCTCTCTGTTAGTGATTGATTTTGTAATCTTTAATTGTCTCATTTTGTCTCCTCGGAAATTTTATGCAAAATTATAACATTTTTAAACAAAAGTCAAGTTTAGCATGTTTTATTTCTATTCTGGGGTAAAACAAAGACTCGCGTTGCAAGTCTTTTAAGAAATTAACTTTAATTATGCAATCACATTAGCGTTTAAACTCATAACTAAAGAACGTACCATTTGGCTGAACCCCTTCAATGGAATATAACGATTTGCCGCTACCCAAGCTGTTTCTTATATCACCTATTCGCTTTATATCATTTTTATTAATACTTGTAATAATAACACCACGTCCCAGGCCCATATCCTTTAGTTTTCCTTCTCCCAGTTCAGTAATTTTCACCCCATAGTCAACACCAAACCTTTTCTTGTCCTTATCCGTCAGTTCAACATATTTTCCACCCAAAATAACTTCATCCGGGCGAACGACATTAGTGGTGCCTTCG
>JAUWBB010000314.1 GCA_030605195.1 Bacteroidota bacterium | reverse complement strand
TCTATGGGTCACTACATAAAGACTTCGAAAATATTATATGCCTGACATTCAGTATATAAGGATTTTAAAAAAGTGAAATATCGCCTAAAAAAAGATGTTTTTTATAGATTTTTGACCAAAAATTTTCAACTTGGGTTAATATAGTTCACTTAAAACAATTACTTTATAGACAGACTCTAATTAATCCCTGCTAATAGAATATCGTATTCCTGCATATATTTTTCTTCCATGAATGGGGCCCCATATCAGGGAGCCGTCAAAATAGTCTCCAAATGGCTGATCAGCAGCAATAATCGGATTTTCCTGCACAAAATCCAAGAAATTTTCAACTCCAATATAAATATTCCACTTCCTGAAAAATTTCGTGATCTGTGCATTCAAAATGCTATAAGCCGGGAATTCTTTACTTCTCCTGTACTGTAGAGGATTACCGGCAGTAGAAGGAATCCTCCCCTTGCCGTTAAACTGTGATGTGAAATCAAATTGCCATTTATTCAGAGGTGTGAAATAAGATATTGTCATCAAACCTTTGTAACGGCTCATTAAGGGTTTTTCCATTAATTCATTTCCGATAGTAGTCTTAACATTGGTGTATCGAAAAGCAGACCGGAAATCCAGCCCTCTGATCAATTCATAACTTAATTCTACCTGATAATTGGATGCATAGGATTTTCCTTTCAGATTATAAAAACGAATCTCTGAAACATCGCTATCCATGTCTACTACCACCTGGTTAAGAAAATCGGTTCTGTAGAATTCTGTACTAAGGGTTAATTCTTTATCACGCACATGTATATACTGTGTGATATTGACACCATAATTCCAGGCTTCTTCGCGGTTGAGTTCATGTTCAACCAGTAAACTCCGCGAATTAGCCAAAAAATAACTGTTTTCGGCAATTATATGTGCTGTACGGTATCCTCTACCTACCGATGCCCGGATCGTTGTGCTTTCAAGAGGATTGTATTTCACATGTAACCTGGGTGTGTAAAAGAGCCCATATTGATTGTGTAAATCAGCCCGTAAACCCACCAATGCAGTGAATTTATTCTCAATTGTAAAGATGTATTGGAAGAAGACCCCCGGGATACTTTCTGTTTTATTAAAAGTACTGTCATCCATTGACTCGAAAAATGCATCGTATTGATAACTGATCCCTGTATTGAACTTGTGTTCGTTGTTGTGAAACAAGGACTGGTAAATTAAATTTGCAAAAAAGCTGTTTTGTTCACCGGTATATCTTGTCAAACCGAAATATGAATCCTGGTAATGGTTTGAAAAGTTGGTAATAAAGCCAAGGCTTGCCTCCTGCTTATCCGGAAAAACATAACCTGCTTTTCCAAACCCTTCTATCCGGCTGGTTTTTATTCCAATCCCATATCCGTTATACTCATGCAGGTTATCCGAATACCTGAAATCAGTCTGTCCGCTTTCCCTGTTTTCATCCAGGTATTTAATCCCGAACCGAACAGAAAATCCATTCGTATTAAAATAATCCCATCGATTCATAACCTGATAGTTGTTTACCAGCGGATGATCAAGGAAATCATCTTCATTCCTGTCATTTTTTTGTTGGTTGGTTTCCCCATGCAACAAAACCATGGTGCTCCATTTATTGTTGAACAAAATGGAAGCATTCAGGTTGCCTTCCCTTTTTCCTGCATCATTTGCAAGAAGGTTTATAAAGAACTTCTCACTATCCTGAGGTTTTTTGTACTCTACATTAATTTGTCCTGTAATTGCCTCAAAACCGTTTGTCACGGCAGAAGTACCTTTCGAAATCTGAATTGATTCCATCCAGGAACCGGGAATATATTCCAGTCCATATGAAGTTGCCAATCCCCGCAGGTTGGGATAATTTTCAGTCAATAACTGAACATAGTTACCATCCAGTCCGAGCAGACGGATCTGCTTTGCTCCGGTTACAGCATCACTATAGGAAACATCAACTGAAGCATTGGTTTCAAAACTCTCCGATAAATTGCAACAAGCCGCTTTACAAAGTTCAGCTCCTGTAATTTTTTGTGAATTTACCGGATTTATCCTTGAAATGTGAGTTCCGGGTTTTCTTTTCATAATGGCAACCTCCTCAAGTTCAAGGTTATAAATAAGGAGTATTTCCAAATGCCGGCCGGTATTATTCGTTTCAACGGTGTCGGTTTTAAAACCGACAAAACTAACAACCAGTTTATTCTGCAGCTCTAATGCCTGTATCACAAAGTCCCCATTATCATCAGTGCTCGTACCTGCCTGTGTGTCAGCCCAATACACATTCACGCCAATCAGAGGGGTCTTCTTCTGGTTAATCATTTCATAAACCGTTCCCGAAATCGTCTGAGCAAGGTTAGGCAGAAAGATTGATACAAATAATAAAAATAAAATAAGTCGTTTATTGTTCATTTATGATCCTTTTTTTTATAGTTCATGATTTTAAAAATTAAAAATTGCTGTTCAGTAACTTTATATCCTGAATAGCAGCATAATAATAACTATAAAAGGAATCAAATCAGGAGGACGCGGTTAGTTTTAAGGATTTCTGTTCCCGGTAGTTTTCGTTGGTGGTTACATGGAGTCTTTTTACATGCCTGGGACTCAAGTTCGGATAAAGCATCAAATCCTTGATAAAAAATCTTCATATCAAATACCTTGAAACCTGAATCTGGTGAATACGAAGAAATAACAGAAGGAGTGTTCAATTTGTGATAAGTCCGTTCATAACAATCGTTACAATGGTTATGTTCACAATGGATTTCAGGATTAAAGGTATTTGAGGCCGGATGTACACCCTGTGTAAGGATATTATTATTATATGTAGCTTCTGTATTTAGCAATTGGGGTTGATGGCTCTTACAAACCATACAATGGTAAATTGTTGTCTGAAATCCGGTAGTGACAACAAGAAAGATAATTGCCAGTATAACAGAGTTAATATTTCGAATAAATTCCCTTTTCATTGTTGGGTTAAAGATAAAGAACTCTATCCTAATTATCAAAACACTTTACTTTTTAGTAAAAAACAGGTCAAAACCATGGAGATAAAAGTGAGTTTCGAATTTACATTTTATCTTAATTGAGAATTTTATTTTGAAATCAAAAAACAAAATGAAATATTATATATAACACATTACTACACCCCTCTTTAAGAGGGGAATAAAGGTATTTTGTTTTTTGATTCCTTTTATCGGATAAACATTAAAATTATATCAGCAATAACAGAACTCCAGTTACTTAAACTCTATTTAACCTTTACCTTCGGTAAAAGGATAAAACTTGTATCCTTCATTTCCGTCCGTAAATGGTCAATCTCTCCTTCCGGATCATAAGAAGCAAATAATTTCAATTCAACATCTTCCAGTAAAAATTCGTTATCTGAAACCGGTAGTATAAAGAATTTTTGTCCTTCCGGAGTTTTAAACAGAAGATCAGCCACCGTTGCCTGTTTCTCCTCAAAAGTCAGGGAATCCTTATCATCGATCTTCAAATCTTTTCTTCGTTAATTATTTCTTTAACCATTTTTTATAATCTCATTTATCCTTTTACAAACTTCCTGTATTGCATCAATTAATTTCTTTGAAATAGTAGTAGAAACTTATGTAGGAATATTTTCTACCTGACAAGCAATAATTATAACATCAACTTTACAAAAATCTTTTAATTCTTTTAATAGATTTGAAGTTGGAAGCTGATGCATTGAAAAATCATCAATTTTATTTTCAGGAATTTCATCTATTGGAAGTTCAAATATTTCACCGGGAGTTTTTGCAGCATCTATAGCATCAACAATGATAATTTTATCAGGTTTTTTTTCACTAAGAGCAATATCAAACAGTATATTTCTTACACTGCTACCAGCATTTATTACACCTATATTTTCAGGAAGATTATAATTTTTCTGGAGTTCTTCAGCGACATGAGGACCAAACCCATCATCACCAAACAAAATATTACCGCATCCTAAAATAAGGATTTTACAATTACAATAAGAAGGTATATTCTCCATAAACAAAAACAAG
>JAUWBB010000174.1 GCA_030605195.1 Bacteroidota bacterium | reverse complement strand
GTCAAATAAAGATTATATAAGCACTAATAAACAATATTCAAATAACAAATAAGCTCTAATCCCAAAATCTCGGGATAAATTCCAAAATTAATACAACTGTTTGAAAATTTGGATTTAGAGAATTGAGATTTATTTGAAATTTGTGATTTGTATTTTGAAATTTCGAATTCACTGAAAAGCTCAGAATTCATAGACAAGCTACAAATAATAATCATCTTACAAATTAAAGGTGATGAGTGTTTCTTAATTCAACAATATAATTTTCCTTAAGCACAGGTATAACCTCCGTTGAATCAGGTGTATGGCAGTATTCAATAACATCATCCAGTCCCTTATCTCTTAGCCGGCTACGTTGAGCGGCCTTATTGATATATCCAACCAAATCGGTTTTTGCCATGGTCCATAAATCCATGGCAGCAAGTGCTGAATCACATATAGAATAGTACTTTTCACTCTCAAGCAATTGATCAATAATGGCACCTGCCAGAACAGAATCTTCAAGATTGAATTTGTTTTTCCATGCAGCACACAGAATGATAATATCCCTGTCCTGCTGAATAACCCATTTACAAATAGCAGAAAGATTCAGGAATGAGCCGATAATTACCTTATAACATGAACTGGCCGTCTGAATAGCCTGTGTTCCATTGGTTGTACTATAAACAATTGTTTTCCCCTTAACTCTTTCGGGAGTAAAATTAAAAGGAGAATTGCCAAAATCGGCAAAATCAAGCACATAACCATCTCTTTCAGCAGCTACCAAATATCCATTATTCTTATAGGCACGTGCTTCATCAACTGTACCAACCGGAATCAATTTTTTCACACCTTTTTCAAAAGCAGTACAAATGGCTGATGTAGCCCTAAGTGGGTCGACCACAATAACGATAGCATTTTTATCCTTGTAAAACCGGAATAATGCCGGTGAGAAACAAACTTCAACCTTGTTTAATCTATTCATAAATCATTGCTTGTAAAATGGTGGCTTAACTACTCTGGCTCTCAGGTCTTTATTTCGAATTCGAATGAATATCTCAGTATCTTCCTGCCAGAATCCTTTCTTCAGGTATGCCAGTCCTATTCCTTTTTTCAACATTGGAGACATTGTTCCTGAAGTTACTTCGCCGATAAGATTTCCTTCAATATCTACAACTTCATAGTGTTGACGGGGAATGCCTCTATCGAGCATCTCAAAACCTTTTAGCCTGCGCAAGACCCCTTCCTCTTTTTGCTTCAGAAAATATTCCTTATCAATAAATTCTTTGTGATCAACAAATTTGGTAATCCAGCCCAGTCCTGCTTCAATGGGTGATGTTTTTTCTGTAATATCATTCCCATATAAACAAAAACCCATTTCTAACCGGAGTGTATCTCTTGCAGCTAAACCAATCGGTATTATTCCAAATTCTTCTCCGGCGTCCAGTATAGCCTGCCACAAATTAGAAACATTTTCATTTTTTACATATATTTCACAACCACCAGCCCCGGTATAACCGGTTATCGAAAAAATAATATCTTTTATCCCTGCAAATTCGATTTCTTTGAATGTATAATATTCCATATCTTCGACCGGATAACCAGTAAGTTTTCGCATGGCCTTTATGGCCATAGGACCCTGAATAGCCAATTGAGCCATCGTATCAGAGGCATTAATTAAATCCTTCCCTGTTTTCAATCCCATTTCCTTAGCTTGTGTAACGCACCAATTCCAGTCCTTTTCAATATTAGCCGCATTCACAATAAATAAATAGGTCTCTTCATTAAATCGATAAACCAGCAAATCATCAACGATTCCACCTTTTCCATTTGGCATACAGGAATACTGGACTTTGCCATTAAAAAGCAATGAAGCATCGTTCGTTGTTATTCTCTGAACAAATTCCAACGCGTGAGGACCTTTTATCCTGAATTCACCCATATGCGAAACATCAAACACACCAAGTCTTTCCCTTACAGTGATATGCTCATTATTAATTCCTGAATATTCAATTGGCATATTAAAGCCGGCAAACGAAATCATTCTGGCTCCTAGTTCCTTGTGGAATATTGTAAAAGGAGTATCTTTATTATTTATCATTTGAAATTTATTTCTGAAAATTATTTTCTTACCGCAACTATCAATCCGTCAGCTGACGGAAACTATAAAACAATCACACCAATTTATAAAGTTAGATTTAATTATTGAATTTGAGCGATCTAACGCCTATACCTATTAAGTTATTTGCTAAGAATCTTAAATTCCACCCTCCTGTTTTTCGCCCGCCCATCAGGGGTGTCATTTGGCGCAATGGGTTGCGAAAATGCATAACCGGCGTATTTCAAACGAGACTCATTAACTTCCTGACCAACTAAGTAATCAAGCACAGCTTTGGCCCTGGCCTCTGATAATCGTTGGTTTACCGCAAAAGAACCAACATTATCTGTATGACCCGATATTTCAATTCTTAAGGTCGGGTTACTTTCGAGCAACTTTAAAACACGACCAATCTCAACATAGGAATCCGGAGTTAAAACAGATTTATTGGTCTCGAAGAAAATATTCTTTAAAATAATCTTCTCTCCTACCTTAATTTTTTTCAAAACGAAATTTCTTATTATTTCTTTCCCTTCAAAATCTTCAGGTATATTGATAATATCAAGATACATCATATAATCTTGTGCGATTATTTCAATTCCGTAATTCTTTTTTTCCTTGAGTTTTATGGAATAATTACCTTCATACATGTCGGAAATGGAAGTAGCAATCACTTCATTATCATCCATATCAATAATCTCAATTTTAGCTAATACGGGAGAAATATCTGACTCATCCAAAACAGTTCCTAAAAGAATTATTGATGGATCAGGCGCTTCCTGTACTATCCTGATAGTATCAGTTGCAACAAACTTCATGATATCAATAACAGGTTCGGGCTCCTCAACTATTTCAGGAAGAGTATCTTCTTCAACAGGTGGTGGCAGGTAGGTTATTTTATAAATATCCCTGTCGCCATATGTATCTTCCCTGATTGAAGTAAAATAGGAGACTGCCGTATCGGAAGTAGTTATGTAAAACAAATCATCATCGGCTGAATTAACCGGGAAGCCTAAATTTTGTGGTTTCGTCCATTGTTTATCGCGGTCAAGCGTAGATTTAAATATATCGAAACCACCCATAGTGTTATGACCCTTTGAGCTAAAATAAAGGGTGCTTCCATCCGGCACAATATACACAGCTTCCTCGTCGTAAGGTGTATTGATGGTTGTTCCAAGGTTTTGTGGTTTATTCCAGGTACCATTAGATTTCATAGTGGTATAAAAAATATCTGATCCGCCAACTGAATTCTTTTTACTGGTACTAACAAAAAACCGGGTTTGTTCATCGGCTGTAATACTCAATGTGGTTTCCCTGTCCCTGGAATTAAATTTGCCAGGCAGAGCTGATGGAGAACTCCATTTCCCCCTTCTGTAATAACTGACATACAGATCTCCCATTTTTTTTGCACCACTGTATATATATAATAGTTGTGCATCGGACGATATGGCAAGCACGGCATCGTTGAATTTTGAATTGATTGGCTTACCGGCATTTTGAGAAAGTTCCCATATCCCGTTACCAAAATAGGATACATAAATATCTTCATTAAATTTATTATCAAAGCGATTCCGTTTTGCATTTGGAGGGTATTGTCGTCGCGAAGTAAAATACATGCGGTTTCCGTTTGAGGTAATCACCGCGTTGTAATCATCTTCTGATGAATTAATATTGTTTCCAATATTTTTAATCTCAACCCGTAAAGTATCCTGAATAATTATTTCTCCATCTTTACATTCCTGAATTAGTTTTTCAATATGATGACGGATCTTTTTCTGTTCCTTTTCTGATAATCCTTCAAGATATTTTTTATACTCCCCGTCAGCATTATTAAATTGATGATTATAGTGATAACCCCTTCCTATCATTAGATGTATATCCGGAGCAACCTCCGGATTAAATTCATGAGCCCGAGTAAAATAACTCAATGCCTCCTTTTTTTCATCCATAAACAGGCAACAAATTCCCATCTTGTAATTTAGTTCAGGATGATAAAGGTTGTATTGAAAGGCAGCCTGATACATTTCAAGGGCTTTGTCATAATAGCCTATACCGGTTTCATAAAATTTATTTCCTTGCTTTACTTTTAGCCACGCCGTTTCAAAACCCGGTTCATCAGTACGAAAATCCTCTTTATATATTTTAACTTTATACTGTCCTTCCAGGAAGTATGTACTGCCTGCAAATAGAATGAATAAGAAAATGGATGTGAATTTCATTTTGATTCTGATTAGTTATATTTTATGGAAATTATGCCTTAATATTGTAAAGCCAAAATATTAATTCTTGTTCTTTTTAAAAATACAAATATTTTTTGTTAAATATTTATGGATTTCATCAAATTTAAAATCGTCGTGAATTTAAACACAAGAACATTGCTTCGCAAATTAATTAAAAAGGTTGATACTATTCAAATGAAACTGCTAAATTTGAATGATTGTGGAATAAGGCTGAGGCTAAGGCTAAGGGAAAAAAGGAAATAAAGAAGAATTAAATTAACCTAATTAACCTAATTGACCTAATTTCTCCCGAAGGAATGCCTATGGCATAAATAAATTCCAAAAACCAAATCCCAATTGGGTTATCGGGAATTAAAGATTTGGAGTGGAAGTAAACGAAGTGATCTCATGAGCGAAGCGAGTAATAATGAATGATGAAGTAAGAAACTTCAAAAATCAAAATACAAAATATTTACCCCGTGAAATAATGCTTCGCATTAAATCTTCGATTTATTTCACGGGGCAGGCAAATCGCAAATCCCAATGACTAAAATATCAAAGTCGGGCAGGCCTTTGGGAAAAGGACTTCCATGGAAAGGCTACGAAACCTTAGACTCAGCACGCTGTCGCTGGAGCTTTAGCGTAGGCGCCCTTAGCCTTATAAGATAAGTTTTATTACATACACATAACTTATTGTAAATCAATAAACAATTTTGAACTTAGCCCCGCCTGGGCGGGGCGATCTCATGATCCGCCAGGCGGAGAGTAAATTCCGATACGTAATCGACTATTGGAATTTTACTATATTTGATGGGGAATATTTTTTATTACTTTTATATTACGATTAATAAGAAAGTCTGTATTAAGAATTCGGCACTTCGATATAAATTTTTTTACTAAAAATAAAGGTTCATATTTGATGGTAAAAACAAAATTTATCAATTTGGATTACCTTGAGAATATAACTTGTGGAAGTAAAGAACTGGTTAAAGAGTTGGTGAATATTTTCATTAGTCAGATTCCTGAATTCACTACTGAAATGAAACAACTATTATCGGAGAAAAAATATGAATCTTTAGGTATGTTAGCACACAAAGCTAAATCGTCGATTTCCATTATGGGGATGGAAGAACTGGCAGAGGATCTTAAAGAATTCGAATTGTTTACCCGTGAGAAAAAAAATATTGATCAATATTCATCTTACATTGAAAAATTTGAGACAAGCTGCAATAAAGCAATTTCAGAATTAAAATCAATCATCACAGATCTTTAAACTTTCAAAGAATACAACATTATGCTAAAAACTGAAAAAATAAACAACATTGATGTTGTTACATTCGAAGGAGTAAAAAAGTTCAATGCATTAATAACGGAAAAGGTAAAAGAAGAATTAACCCAATTCTTCGAAGAACCAAACACCAAACTGATATTAAATCTTAAGGGAATAAACTATGTCGATAGTTCAGGTTTCGGTGTATTTTTATCCATAATGAAAACGGCAAATAATAACTATGGATATTTTAAACTATGCAATATCTCTCTGGAAGTAATGGAACTATTCAAGTTGCTTCAGCTACATAATATTTTTGAAATATACGCAGATCTTGATGATTGTATAAAAAGTTTCTCGTAAGGGTAAAGAGCAAGGCGCAGGGAGTAGGGTGCAGAGCGCATGGAGCAAGTAGCAGAGTGCAGGGAGCAGGGAACAGGGCGCAGGGAGGCAGAGACCAGGGAACAGGGTGCAGGGAGCAGGGAGCAAGGAGCAGGGAGGCAGAGACCAGGGAGCAGAGTGCAGGCAGCAGGGCGCAGGGAACAGGGCGCAGGGAACAGGGCGCAGGGAGCAGGGAGCAAGGAGCAGGGAGGCAGAGACCAGGGGAGCAGAGTGCAGGGTGCATGGGGAGAGAGAGACCTGCCAGGGTCTGGATGACCTGCCTGCCCGCAGTAGTATGCGAAGGCGGGGCAGAGTCTGTGAAGGTATGAAAGATGTTTAGGAATTGATGGCAAATGTCAAATGCATTATGTGGAGCATAAATTCATTGATGTAAAGTAATGTAAGAAAAAATAACAGTCAGAAACATATTATAATCATCGCTTAATCAGTTTCAACAATGAAGAAAAAAAATCCAACATTTGACATCATACATTTGACCTCTGACTTTTGACATAAAAACCTTGTTGAACCGGAATTCAGGATTAAGGAACTGGAAAACCGGGTGACTGGGATTGTTAAGGTGTTTATGTGTTAGAGTGTTATATATTATACGTTATAAATAAAAGGCAGGAAGGGTGGAAATCCGTCCGACCGCTTTCAGTCGGTCCGAC